>JBBIIW010000378.1:0-3561 GCA_037446305.1 Candidatus Rokuibacteriota bacterium | reverse complement strand
CGCGGACTCGACGTGGGCGGCGGGCGGGCGGGCCCGCAGCAGGGTCGCCGGCCGGGGATGCAGGCTGAGCAGCAGCCCGACGCCGACCGCGACGGCGAACGTCAGCGCCAGCCGGTAGACGACGATCGAGGGCTGGTCGCGGAAGGCGGCGTAGGTGGAGAGCGCCACCACCGGGTTGAGGGCGGGCGCGGACAGCAGGAAGACCACCGCCCCCGCCGCCGGCACCCCGCGGGTGACGAGGCGCCGGGCGACGGGGACGTTGCCGCACTCGCAGACGGGGAACAGGGCACCCAGCCCGGCCAGCGCGGTCAGCGAGCCGAGCCGGCCGCGCGGCAGCCGCCCCAGCAGGCGATCGCCGCGCAGCCCGAGAGCCAGGAGCTGCGAGACCAGGACGCCGAGCAGCAGGAACGGGGTGGCCTCGATCATCACGCCGAGGAAGATCGTCACCCCGTCCTGCGCCCGGGTCAGGGCCGACACGTGCTACTCGCCGAGCCCCTTCTGGCCGCGCGTCTTGATGCCGATGGCCCGCGTCGTGGCCCCGCTGCCGTCCACGATCTTCGTCGGCAGCGCGATGTAGAAGGCGCCGCGGGCGGGCAGCCGGCCCAGGTTGGTCAGCTGCTCGTCCCACGACATCCCGTACTTCAGCCCGGCCACGTGGGTGGCCTGGCCGCCCTCGACCGGCCCCATGCTGGGCCCGTCGGTCCCCACGTGCATGACGCCGCGGGAGTGCAGGTACTCCATCGTCTCCGGTCCGGGCGCCGGCCAGCCCGGCGCGCTCTTCATGATGAGCGGGTCGAAGGCCAGGCGGTTCCCCTCCGGGAACGGCTTGTAGTACCGGTCGGTGTAGCCCGAGAAGAACAGGACGATGTCGCCCTTCTTCAGGGCGCCGTGCTTCGCCTCCCAGTCCTTCACCATCTGGGGGGTGACGATCGGGCTCTTGCCGTTGGGGGCCTTGTCCAGGATGGCGCGGATGTCGATGACGGCGGCCGGCCCCATCCACTGGCTGACCGGCATCCTGTCACAGGTCATCTTGCCGGTGGGCCCGGCGAAGGGCATGCCGCTGCCCTCGGGCGGGATGAAGTGGGCCGGGCAGTCCAGCTGGGTCCCCGTGTGCTCGTCGATCACGTAGCGCTGGCCGTAGTAGGGGAAGACGCTCTGGGCCAGGTTGTCGCTGTAGGGGCCCTTGACCGGCTTGAACCAGTTGAAGGTCCAGCGCTGGAACGGCGCGTGCGTGGGCCAGTGGGCCGGCAGCTGCTCGGAGATCAGCACGGTGAGATCCACCACCTCGGCGTCCTGCATGGCGGCGGCGATGGCGTCGCCGGCGCCCCGCTGGGCGCTGGCGGCCTGGGGGCCGAGCGTCGCCGCCAGGGCCAGGCCCAGGGCGGCGCCGGCGACCACGAGCTGCGCGAACAGTCCGAACCGTCTCGTCATATCGGGTCTCCTCTCGACGTCACGTCGGCTGGACAGACCTTCAGGCTCGAGCTGTGGGGCAGGGGATGACGCGGATCACCTCCCGGGTCGTGCTCGACCGGATGCTGGGGACAGAACGCTACGCCGCGGTGGCGGCCCCGTCAAGGCGTCCGCCACGGCCCTTGCCGGGGAGGCCGCCGCCGCTGTAGCGTGGCGGGTGGTGGGCCTCCGGCTCCGTCTCCGCAGCTTCCGCAGCCGCCTGGTCGTCGTCTTCGTCGGCCTGTTCGCGGTCGTCCTCGGCATCAGCTTCGCGCTGGTGGCCGCCTCCACGCACGCCACGGCGCGGGCCCAGATCGACAGGGAGCTCCGGCGGGCCGGCACGCTCTTCGCCCGCCAGCTGGACCTGCGCACCCGGCAGCTGCTCGGGGCCACCCGGCTGCTGTCGGGCGACTTCGCGCTGAAGACCGCCGCGGCCACCGCCGACCACGCCACCACCGCCTCGGTGCTGGAGAACCACCGCCGCCGCGTGGGCGCCGACCTGCTGATGCTCATCTCGCTCGAGGGCACCGTGGTGGCCGACACCAGGCACCCGGGGCGCCACGGCGCGCCGTTCCCGCTGCCGCGGCTGCTCGAGCAGGCCGAGACGCAGGGCGATGCCGGCGCGGTGGCGGCCCTCGAGGACCGCCTGTACCGGCTCACGCTCGTGCCCCTGCTGGCGCCGGAGCCGATCGCCTGGCTGGCCGCCGGCTTCACCCTCGACGACCGGACGGCGGCCGAGCTGCGGCAGGTCACCGGCCTGCAGATCGCCTTCCTGCAGCCGGCCGGTGAGGGCTTCGTGGTCCACGGCGCCACCCTCGATCCCGCCGACCGCCGGGCGCTGACCGAGCACTTCGCCACCGCTCGGGCGGCCGGGACCATCGCGCTGGGCGGCGGCGAGGTCTACGTGCTGCGGGCCGAGACGGTGGGCGACGAGGTGGTCGTCGTGCTGCTGCGGCCGCTGGCCGAGGCGATGACGCCCTGGCACCGGCTCCTCTGGCTGCTGATCGCCGTGGCCGCGGGGGGCGTCCTGCTCGCCCTGCTGGGCGCCATCGGCGTGGCGCGCCGGGTCAGCCGCCCGGTGACGGCGCTGGCGGCCGCGGCCCGGCGCGTGGCCGCCGGCGACTTCGAGGCCGGCGTGGCCATCCGGCAGGACGACGAGCTGGGCGAGCTCGGAGCGACCTTCAACGAGATGGTCGGGGGGCTGCGCGAGCGCGAGCGGGTGCGCGACGAGCTGGAGCGGGCCGGGCGGCTCAAGCGGTTCTTCTCGCCGCAGCTGGCCGAGGCGCTCTCGGCGGGCGACACCGCGGTGCTGGCCTCGCACCGGCGCGAGATCACCGTCGTGTTCTGCGACCTGCGGGGCTTCACGACCTTCGCCGAGACGGCCGAGCCGGAGGAGGTCATGGGGCTCCTCGGGCAGTACCACGCGGCGGTGGGGCCGCTGATCTTCCGCTACGAGGGCACCCTGGAGCGCTTCACCGGCGACGGCCTGATGGTCTTCTTCAACGACCCCGTCCCCTGCCCCGACCCGGCGGCGCGGGCCGTGACGCTGGCGGTGGCCATGCGCGATGCGGTCGGCCCCCTGCTGGCCGGCTGGCGCCGGCGCGGCTTCACCCTGGGCTTCGGCGTGGGGGTGGCCATGGGCTACGCGACGCTGGGCCGCATCGGCTTCGAGGGGCGCTTCGACTACGCCGCCATCGGCTCGGTGACCAACCTGAGCGCCCGCCTGTGCGCCGAGGCCGCCGACGGCCAGATCCTGGTCTCCCAGCGCGTGCACGCCGAGGTCGAGACGCTGGTGGAAGCCGAGCCGCTGGGGCCGCTGCCCCTCCGCGGGTTCGCCAAGCCCATCGCCGTGTTCAATATCCTCCGGCTGCGCGCGGCCGGGTCCGGGGCCGCCGCACGACAGCCCGAGCTGGCGCAGGAGTCGCCATGATCCGCCACGCGCTCGCCGGCCTGGCCCTGGTCGTGCTCGGACTCGGCGCCGCGGCCGGCCCGGCCGGCGGCGCGGCCGGTACGCTGGACGCCGTCGTGAAGGACGACCGCGGCCAGCCGGTGGCCGACGCCGTCGTCTCGCTCACGCCCCTCGACGGCCCGCCGCCGGCCCGCCTGCCGGCG
>JBBIIW010000377.1:0-3571 GCA_037446305.1 Candidatus Rokuibacteriota bacterium | reverse complement strand
CACGGTGCGCAACGGCCGTGGCGAGATCGTGCAGGCGTCCGTCACCTGGAGCAGCAGCCCCGCCTCGGTCGCCTCGGTGAGCGGGGGACTCGTACAGGGGCTCGTGCGCGGGACGGCGACCGTGACCGTGCCGATGCCGGTCACGCCGTTGGCGTGGCGGGTCTGGCGCGGCACGCGCTCGGCGCGCGGCGTCTCGTCCTCGATCAGGAACGGCGCCACGCCGCGCTGGCCCGGGCGCGGGATCGAGAGCACCCACCGGAGCTGGTAGCCGTCGGGCCGCACCCGCGACAGCGGCGAGGGGTCGTCGATCGCGACCCCGGCCCGGCGGAACGCCGCGGTGTCGCCCCGCAGGTCGTCGGTGGCCAGGCAGTAGTCCACCAGCCCGCCCCCCCGCTGCAGCGGCTCCCACCACTTGTGCGCGGGGCTTGGCTGGTAGAAGGCGATCAGCTCCAGGTAGCTGCCGTCGGCGAACCCCACCAGCGCGTTGTGGGTGCCGTGCGGGTGCCGGCCGCCCGGCACGACGGTGAAGCCCAGCGCCTCGTACTGCTTGCGCGCCGTGTCCAGGTCCGGCACGGCGATGACCAGATGATCGATGCCTGTCAGCATGGGCCTCCTCCGCGGCGGTCAGCGGCTGGGGAGCAGCGCCGGCGCCACCTCCTGCAGGAACCGCGTGAGCTGGCCGCGCTGGTCCCACGAGGTCAGCCGCAGCGCGACGTGGTCCAGGCCGGCCTCGAGGTACGCGCGCAGCTGCTCCACGCACTGCTTGGGGCTGCCGGCCACCGTCCAGCCCTCGACGAAGGCCGGGCTGAAGCTCGAGGTGTAGTAGGTGTCGAGGAACTTCTTCGACTCCTCCAGCGCGGCCGGCCGGTCCTCGTTGATGTTGATGTTGTGGTAGAGCGCGCTGCCCAGCCGGGCCGGGTCGCGCCCCTCCTCGCGGGCCATCGCGGTGATGCGCGCCCACTGGCGCCGGAACTCTTCGGGGCTGAGCTTGTTGGTCATCCAGCCGTCGGCGTACCGGGCCACGCGGCGGAAGGCCCGCTCCACCACCTCGGCGGCGGCGCTGGCCCCGCCCTTCCAGGTCAGCCCGGTGGGGTTGGACGCGATCCAGATCGGACACGGCTGCTGCACGGGCCGCGGCTCCAGGGTCACGCCCTCGAAGCGGTAGAAGCGGCCCTCGTGGCTGACATCCCTCCCGCCGAAGAGCTTGCGGAGGATGGTGATGCCCTCTTCCAGCCGGCCGACCCGCTCGCCGGCGGCGACGCCCATGACCCGGTGCTCGAGCGCCTGGGCCCGGGACTGCTCGTCCGGACCGCCCAGGCACACGGCCAGCCAGGCCCGGCCGTCCGAGAGCTGGTCCAGGCTCGCCCACTGGTGGGCGAACAGGACCGGATGGCGGTGCACGAACGTGGCCAGGCACCCGACCCCGAGGCGCACCCGGCGGGTGGCTCCCGCCAGCGCCGAGAGCAGCGTGACCGACTCCAGCCGCGGCTTGGCCAGCAGGCTGTCGCCGACCCAGAGGGCGTCGAAGGCCCCGGAGGCCTCGGCGGCCACGGCCAGGTCGAGCAGGTCGCGGGCCCGGAGCGCGCCGAGCACGACGGCCCGGTTGGCGAGCGTGAGGCCGAACGGCGAGCGCGCCATCACCGGCCCTCGTACCTGGGCGCGCGCTTCTCGAGGAACGCCTGCACGCCCTCCTGGTAGTCGCGCGAGGCGCGCAGCCAGGCGTACGCCTTGCGCTCCAGCTCCAGCGCCGTCTCCAGCGCGGCGTCGGCTCCCTTGTTCAGCACGACCTTGAGGGTCCGGAGCGCCAGCGGCGCCCGATCGGCCAGCTCACGGGCCAGCGCCCCGACGGCGGCGTCGAGGGCGTCGTCCTCCACGCACTGGGTGATGAGCCCCCAGGCCTCGGCCTGGGGGGCCGCGATCCGCTGGCCGGTCATCATGAACAGCTTGGCGCGGGTCATGCCGATCAGGCGGGCGGCCCGCTGGGTGCCGCCGCTGCCCGGGATCATCCCCAGACGCACCTCGGGGAAGGCGAACTCCGAGCGGCGGGTGGCGATCCGGAAGTCGCAGGCCAGGGCCAGCTCCAGCCCCGCCCCCATGGTGTAGCCGTCGATGGCCGCGATGACCGGCTTGCGGCAGCGCTCGGCCCACGACAGCGTGTCGCCCCACTGCTCGAGGTCGGCCGGGGCCAGGGTCAGGAACTCGGCCACGTCGCCGCCGGCGCTGAAGGCCTTGCCGCCCGCGCCCCGCACGATCACCACCCGGATGGCCTCGTCGGCATCCAGCGCCCGGAACAGCTCGGGGAACTGCTCGCGCATGGCCACCGTCATGGTGTTCATCTTCGGCTGGCGATCGATCCAGATGGTGGCCAGGGGCGGCGTCCGCTCCAGCCTGAGGAACTCGGTCATCGAGGGATCTCCCGGTACTGGCCGTCGCGCAGCAGGCGACGGAGGATCTTGCCCGAGGCCGTCTTGGGCACCTCGGTCACGAAGACGAAGCGCCGCGGCCGCTTGAAGCTGGCCAGGGCGGGGCTCTCCCGGCAGTAGCGGTCCAGCGCCTCGGCGGTGAGGCCGGCGTCGGCGGGCACCACGAAGGCCACCACCCGCTCGCCCCACCGCTCGTCCGGCTCGCCCACCACGGCCACGTCGCGCACCTGGGGGTGGCGCGCCAGCACCTCCTCGACCTCGACGGGGTGGATGTTCTCGCCGCCGCTGATGATCATGTCGTCCACCCGTCCGGCCACGTACAGCTCCCCCTCGGCGTCCAGGTATCCCATGTCGCCCGTGAAGTACCAGCCGTCGCGCAGGGCCCGGGCGTCGGCGTCGGGACGGTTCCAGTAGCCGGCGAAGGCCTCGTCGGAGTCCAGGCGCGCGATGATCTCCCCCTTCTCCCCCGGCGGCACGGCCTCGTCGGGGCTCACCCGCCGCTCGGTGCTGGCCGGCACGATCCGCAGCACGGAATGCAGGCCCGGCCGGCCGGCGCACCCCGGCTTGAGGTGGACATCGGGGCGCACGGAGAAGGTGTAGATCTCGGTGGATCCGTAGTGGTTGACGAAGACCCGGGGCCGGAACGCCTTCAGGCAGGCCTCGGTGAGCGGCGCCAGCATCGGGGCCCCGGCATAGGCCAGCTTGCGGACCGAGGAGAGGTCGGTGGCGGCCCGCTCCGGCGCCTGGACCAGGTCGTAGAAGAGAGTGGGGATGAGGTACAGGGCCGTGATGCGCTCCTCCGCGATGAGCCGCAGCGCCTGCGCGGCCGACCAGTCCGGCTGGCAGACGAAGCAGCCGTTGACGGCCGCCACGCTGGTCAGCGCGTGGATGCCCATCGTGTGGTAGAGCGGCATCACGCCCAGCGTCCGCTCCTCCCACTCCCAGCCGCACTGGACGACGTGGGCCAGCGCTCCCGCGTAGTGGTTCCGGTGGGTGCGCGGCACGCCCTTGGGCCGGCCGGTCGTGCCCGAGGTGTAGAGGATCAGCGAGAGGTCCTGCTCGGTGACCGGGCCGGCCGGCGCCGGGCCGGGGCCGCCGGCCTCGCGCTCCTCGAGCAGGCGCTCGAAGGCCAGCGCCCCGGCCGGCGG
>JBBIIW010000376.1:0-3580 GCA_037446305.1 Candidatus Rokuibacteriota bacterium | reverse complement strand
CGCGTCCGCCGATCCGCCGTGGCGCTCCTGGCCGGCCTCACCCTGGCTGTCGCGAGCCCGGCCGGTGCCGAGGAGCCCGAGGACGAGGCCCGGCCGAGCCTGGCGGCGATCGGGCTGCGCGGCTCGCTGACCTACAAGAACTTCACCCACTTCGAGGACGCGGCCAACGACGACCAGAACGTGCGCAACGAGGGCATCCTGCGCCTGGAGTGGCGGCGGCGGCTGGCGCCCTGGAGCCGCATCCACCTCGTGGGCACGGCGCAGGGGGACGACGCCGGCCTCACCCGCGACGTCACCTTCCAGATCCCCGACCGCAGCCGGTTCCGCAGCATCCTGGACCTGGAGGAGGCCGTGATCGGCTTCCAGGGCGGGCCGCTGGACCTGACCCTCGGCAAGCAGATCTTCGCCTGGGGCACCGCCGACGCCTTCAACCCGACCGACAACCTGAACCCGTACGACTTCCTGGACCCGCTCGATCACGAGAAGCTCGGCGTGTGGTCGGCGGCGGCCCGGCTGGGCGCGGGGCCGGTCGGCCTCACGCTGGTCTTCGTCCCCTTCTTCACGCCCAGCAAGACCCCGCTGCGGGACGAGCGCTGGGTGCCGCCCCTGGACGAGCCGGCGGGGGTGACGCTGCAGAGCCGCGAGCTCCCCGACCGTGATCTCGACCACGCGCAGTACGCCGCGCGCCTGCGGGCCACCGTCGCCGGCTGGGACGTCTCGGTCAGCTACTTCGACGGCTTCGAGCACACGCCGGTCATCAAGCGCACGGCGCTGGGCGGGCCCACCGGCGGCGTCGCGCTGACGCCGGTCTTCACCCGCATGCGGGCGGCCGGCCTCGACTTCTCGACGACCTGGCGCAACCTGGAGTTCCACGGCGAGGGCGCGGTGAAGGTGGTCCGGCGGAACGGGCGCGAGGACCGCGTCCAGGGCATCGTGGGGCTGAACTACCGCTGGGACATCGGCCGGGAGGCGCTCGACCGGGTCAACCTCATCCTCGAGTACGGCCGCGAGGAGGTGCTGGACACCCACCGGGACTCCTCGGTGCTGCCCACCGACGACCTGGTGGCGCTCGGGGTCCTCCAGCTCAACAACGTGGCGCGCGATGCCGTCTTCGGCGAGGTGCGGTTCACGTTCACCGAGGACACCTGGCTGCGCCTGCGGAGCGCGGTGGACCTGACCGGGGACCCGAGCGCCTACGGGCAGGTGGCGGTGCGGCACGCCCTGCGGCCGGCCCTGCACGTGGAGACGGGGGTGGACGCGTTCGCCGGCGACCGCGACACGTTCTGGGGCCGCTGGCGGGACAACAACCGCGTGTATCTCTTCCTGGAGTACCTCTTCTGAGAGGCGGGACGTGAGCGGACGGTGGGTCACGGTCGCGGTCGTGGTGCTCGGCGTCCTGCTGGCCGGGCTTCCGGCCGGCGCGCCGGCCGAGGAGCCGACGGGGCTGGCCATCATGCAGACGCAGCGCCGGCTGCACCGGGTGCGCGACTCCGAGGAGATCGTGCTGATGAAGGTGGTCGGCCGGCACGGCGACGTCAAGGAGCGCCGGCTCGCCACCTACACCCTGACCGGCCCCGACGATCTGAGCAAGCTCCTGATCCGCTTCCTCGCGCCCCGCGACGTGCAGGACACGGGCCTGCTCACCTGGGAGCACGCCGACGGCGACGACGACCAGTGGCTCTACCTGCCCGCCAGCCGGCGGGTCAAGCGGATCGCGTCCAGCGCCAGGAAGACCCGCTTCATGGGGACGGACTTCGCCTACGAGGACCTGCGGCCGGAGGCGCTGGCCCTGCACCGCTACACGCTGGTCGGCTCGGAGAGCCTGGACGGCCGGGAGTGCTTCGTGGTGGAGGCCGTGCCGGCCACGCCCCGGCAGGCCGCCGACAGCGGGTACGGCAAGCGCCGGCTGTGGATCGGCAAGGCGCACCACGTGACGCTGCGCATCGAGTACTACGACAAGCGGGGCCGGCTGGCCAAGATCGCGACCGCCCGGAACGTCGTGAACGTCACGGGCACCGTGTGGCGCGCGGACGAGACCGAGATGCGCGACGTGCAGGGCGGCACGCGCACGGTCATGATCGTGGAGCGCCGCCGCCTCGACACCGGGCTCGGCGACAGCTTCTTCACCGAGACCGAGCTGCGGCGGGGCGGCGACTAGGACGGCGCCGGTTTCGATGCGGGCGCTCGACTGGGTCGTCCACCGACCTCTCCTCGCGGCCGCGCTGATCGGCGCCGTCACCGTCCTGCTGGCCCTGCAGGTGCCCCGGCTGCAGGTCGACACCTCGCTGGACGGGTTCATGGTGGCCGGCGACCCGGCCCGCCGGCAGTACGAGGACTTCAAGGCGACCTTCGGGGGCGACAACTTCACCCTGGTGCTGGTGAGGGCGGAGGACGTCTTCGCTCCGCGCGTGCTCGCGAGCCTCCAGGAGCTGTCCAACCGCATCGAGGCCCTCGAGGGCGTCCGCCGGGTGGAGAGTCTCGCCACCGTCCGCACGATCACCGGAGACGGCGACCGGCTCGTCATCGAGCCGCTGGTCGGCGACCTCGCCCCCAGCCGGCCCGACGAGGTGGCCCGGATCCGGGCCGACGCGCTGGGCGACCGCATGCTCGTCGGCAACCTGGTCGCTCCCGACGGCCGGGCGGCGGCCATCATCGTCCAGCTCGATCCCCCGGCCGGGGATGCCGCCTTCAACCGACGCTTCGTGGCGGCGCTCGACGCGCTGATCGCCGAGCACGCCCGGCCCGGCCTCGAGATCTTCCAGCTCGGCCGGCCCTTCTTCCACGTCGCCTTCGCGGACGGGATCCTGGCCGACCTGGTCACGCTGGCGCCGCTGGCCCTGGCCCTGCTCTTCGTGGTCCTGTCGCTGGCCTTCCGGATGCTGCACGCCGTGACCATCCCGGTCGTGACGGCCGGTCTCGGCGTCGTGTGGGCGCTGGGCCTGATGGCGCTCCTCGGCCTGCCGCTCACGCTGCTCACGGTCACCGTGCCGGCGCTCGTGATCGTGATCGGCACCACCGAGGACGTCCACATGATCGCCGAGTACCACCGCCTGCTCGCCCGGGGGCAGGACAAGCCGGTGGCGCTCGCCAGGATGCTCGCGCAGGCCACGCTGCCCATCCTCATCACGACCGTCACCACGGTGGTGGGCTTCGGCAGCCTGGTCACCAGCAGCATCCCCTTCCAGGTCCAGTTCGGCCTGGCCTCGGCCCTGGCCCTCTCGGCGAACTTCGTGGTGACGATGCTGGTGCTGCCCACGCTGCTGGCCCTGTGGCCCGTGCCCCGGCGGCTGCGCCCGGCCCCCGGCGCGGCCGTGACCGCGGGCGCCGTCGACATCACGCTTCCAGGCCGCGTGCCGACGCTTGGCCGGCGGCATCCCCTCGCGCACGTGCGCGCGAGTCCAGTTCGCCGGTTTGTTCTCAGGCCCGCAATTCTCAGCGGATACGGAAGGGGTCATACGTGATTCCCGCGCCGCCGTTGACCGGCCGCCGGAAACACTTTCGCCAATCGCTTTGGCGCGGGTGCCCGATCCTTCCGCCGTCCCCTGCATCCCGTCGTGAGAGACGGGGCCGCCGAAAAACT
>JBBIIW010000375.1:0-3582 GCA_037446305.1 Candidatus Rokuibacteriota bacterium | reverse complement strand
CCCGCCGGTCCACCACCCGCACCGCCTTGCCCGGCGGCCGCTCGATCTCCCCGGGCCGGCACAGGCGCACCTCCGGGCTGAGCGCGAGCAGGTCGTGCAGCTCGCGGCGCACGCGCGCGGCCACGCCCGGATCGCAGCCGGGCTCCGCCTCGACCAGGATCACCAGCCGCTCGCCGCCCTCGCCGTCGAGCACGATCTGGTACTCGGGCGACAGCCCGGGCTGGCGCAGGAGCACCTGCTCCACCTGGCGCGGGTAGAAGTTGACGCCCTTGAAGATCACCATGTCGTCGGTGCGGCCGCGCAGGCGGTCCAGCCGCAGCACGGTGCGGCCGCAGGCGCAGCGGTCGCGGGAGAGCACCCGGGTGAGATCGCGGGTCCGGTAGCGCACGAGCGGCAGGCCCTCGCGGGTGAGCGCCGAGACGACCAGCTCGCCCTCCTGCCCGTCGGGCAGCACGGCGCCGCCGGCCGGGTCCACGATCTCCACGTAGTAGTGATCCTCCCAGACGTGGATGCCGGCCCGGGCCTCGCAGTCGATGCCCAGCCCGGGGCCGCCCGTCTCCGTCATGCCGATGATGTCGAAGGTCCGGATGCCGAGCTCGCGCTCGATGCGGGCCCGCAGCTCGTCCGTCCACATCTCGGAGCCGAGGATGCCGACCCGCAGCGCCAGGCTCGAGAGGTCGAAGGCCTCCTCCCGGGCCACCTCCAGGAGCCGCAGCGGATAGGTGGCGATGGCCGCCAGCACGGTGGCGCGGAGGTCGCGCATGAGCTTGAGCTGCAGCAGCGTCCGGCCGGCGCCGACGGGGATGACCATGGCCCCCAGGCGCTCGGCGCCGTAGTGGAAGCCGAACCCGCCGGTGAAGAGCCCGAAGGAGGGGGTGATCTGGATGACGTCGCCGGGGCCGACGCCGGCCGCGGCGTAGCAGCGGGCCATCACCTCGGCCCACTGGGCGATGTCGGCGGCCGTGTACGGGTTGAGGATCGGGTTGCCGGTCGTCCCGCTCGACATCTGGACGCGGCGGTAGTCGCGCCCGCAGGCCAGGCCGAAGGGATAGGCGTCGCGCAGCTCGTCCTTGGTGAGGAACGGCAGGCGCCGCCAGTCCTCCACCCGCGCCAGGTCCTCGGGCCGCGTGTCGCCGAGGCGCGCGAGCCAGGCCGGGTGCTGGCGGGCACGCGCGAGCGTGGCCCGCATGCCGCCCAGCGTCAGCCGCTCGAGCGTCTCCCGCGGCGCCGCCTCTCGCTCCGGCTGGAAGATGGGCATCGTCACGGCCTCACGCGCCCGCGGACGTTCACGGGCGCGAGTGTAGCCGCTGGCCGCCACCCGGGCAAACGCGGCCCCGGCGGCCCGGATGTCCGCCGGACCTGCCACGCTGACATGCCGCCCTGTCGGCGCGCCGGTGACTCACGCTTCGGGCGCACGCACTTCACGCGCCCTCGGCCGTGGCACGTCGGCTGCACCGCCCGCGCCCCGGGAGGACGACCCATGGCGATGATGCGTTCGATGGGGCTCGCGCTCGTGACCGCGCTGGTCGCCGGCTGCGCAGCCCGCACTGCGGCGCCGCGACCGGCCGGGGAGGTGCTGGCCGAGATGAGGACGGCCCGCGTCGCGCTGGAGCGCTACTCGCGGGAGTGCTTCCAGGCCGGGTGGGGTGCCCCGGCGGAGTACGGCTCCCTGACCCGCCGCCAGGCGCTCCAGGAGGTCGAAACGCTGCTGGACACGCACGCCCGCCAGCTCGCGGCCTGGACGCGCTGCACGCGCGAGATCCGGCCGAAGCTGGAGGCCTACCGGGAGGCGGTGCAGGCCGCCAAGACGGCCATCCGGGGCACGTCGGTGCCGGCGGACAAGGCGGCGCGCCTGGCCGCGCTGCTCGACCAGTCCTACGAGAGCCTGGCGCGGTTCGTGGACGAGAGCTACCCGACCATCGTCGCGCTGGAGCGCGCCTACATCGCCTTCTTCACCCGCCTCGAGGCCGAGCGGCCGCACGACGATGCGCCCCTGGTCTTCCCCGAGGAGATCGAGCGGGGCGAGCGGCGCGTGTCGCGGCTCAGCGGCGAGCAGGCCGTCAGCGTCGCCCGGTACTTCGAGGGCTTCTACCTCCTGGCGCCGACGCCGGAGATCCGGACCAGGATGAACGCGGCCAGGGTCCTGGCCACGGTCCACCGCTCCATCAACCACCTGCTGGAGGCCGACGAGCAGCCTCCGGCCCAGCGGGTGCAAGCCTTCCGGCGCGAGCTGCTGGAGGCGCAGCGCCTGGTGGCCGGGGAGATCGGGGACACGACGTTCGCGGCGGCCAAGCCCGCGACCGTCGCCCGGTACCGCGCCATGCTGGCCCATCTCCGGCGGGTCGACCGGACGCTGACCGACCTGGAAGCGCTCTACCGCCGGCCCTCCGTCCCCGCCGCGCGCGAGGAGGGGCTCCTGGCCAGCCTGCAGGCCGACCTCGACCAGGTCGAGCAGCTCGCCCACGTCATCGACGCCGAGCCCTGAGGCTCACCGGGCGCCGTCGCCGCCGAGGTAGGCGGCGCGGATCCGCGGATCGGCCGCCAGCTCGGCGCTCGGTCCCGCCACCGCCACGCGCCCGGTCTCCAGCACGTAGCCCCGGCCGGCCAGGGCCAGGGCCCGGCGGGCGTTCTGCTCGACCAGCAGGACGGTCACCCCGTCCGCGTTGATGCGCTGGATGACCCGGAAGATCTCGCGGCTGACCAGCGGGGCCAGGCCCAGCGCGGGCTCGTCCAGCAGGAGCAGGCGGGGCCGGGCCATCAGCGCCCGCCCGATGGCGAGCATCTGCTGCTCGCCGCCCGACAGCGTGCCGGCCGGCTGCCGCCGGCGCTCACGCAGCACGGGAAAGACCTCCAGCGCCCGGGCCAGGCGCGCCTCGACCTCGGCCGCCGGCGCCGTGTGCCCGCCGACCAGCAGGTTCTCCAGCACCGTGAACTCCGGGAAGATCTCGCGCCCCTCGGGGACGTGGCTGATGCCGGCGGCCACGACGGCGTCGGGCGGCCAGGCGGTGATGTCGCGGCCCTCGTAGAGGATGCGGCCCCGGCTGGGCCGCACGAGCCCGGAGATGGCGCGGAGCGTGGTGCTCTTGCCGCTGCCGTTGGCGCCCAGCAGCGTCACGATCTCGCCGGCCCCGACGGCGAGCGAGACGTCCTCCAGCGCCCGGCGCTTGCCGTAGGCCACCGACACTCCCTCCAGCTGCAGGATCACGGCTCCTCGCGCCCCAGGTAGGCCTCGATCACCGCCGGGTCGCTGGCGATCTCGCGCGGCTTGCCCTCCGCGATCTTCCGTCCCTGGTCGAGCACGGCCACCCGGTCGGAGAGCCCCATGACCAGGTGCATGTCGTGCTCGACGACCAGGATGGTGAGCCCCCGCTCCTCCCGCAGGCGCCGGATCAGGTCCATGAGCGCGCGCGTCTCGGTCGGGTTGAGCCCGCCGGCGGGCTCGTCGAGGAGGAGCAGCGCCGGGCGGGCGGCCAGCGCGCGGGCCAGCTCCAGGCGCTTCTGCATCCCGAGGGGCAGGCCCCCGGCCTCGACGTCCGCCACCGCCGCCAGGCCGACCAGCGCCAGGAGCCCGGCCGCCTCGGC
>JBBIIW010000374.1:0-3597 GCA_037446305.1 Candidatus Rokuibacteriota bacterium | reverse complement strand
CCGGCCCCCGCCCAGCGCGTTATCGTCGCCCTCGGCGACAGCCTGACCGCCGGCTGGGGCGTGGCGCCCGACGAGGCCTACCCGGCGCGGCTCGAGCGGCGGCTCGCGCGCGAGGGCTATCCCTATCGCGTCGTCAACGCCGGCGTCAGCGGCGACACCTCGGCCGGCGGCCTGGCCCGCCTGGACTGGACGCTGCGGGCCGGGCCCGAGATCGTCATCGTCGCCCTCGGCGCCAACGACGGGCTGCGCGGGCAGCCCACGGCCGCCCTGCGCGAGAACCTGGCCGCGGTGCTGGACCGGCTCCGGGCCCGCGGGGTCAGGACGCTCCTGGCCGGCATGCGGATGCCGCCCAACTACGGCGCCGCGTTCACGCGCGCGTTCGCCGCCGTCTACCGCGAGCTGGCCGGCCGCGCCGACGCCTTCATGCCCTTCTTGCTCGACGGCGTCGCCGCCGTCCCCCACCTCACCCTGCCCGACGGCATTCACCCGAACGCCGAGGGGCACCGCGTGATCGCCGAGCGGCTGTGGCCGCACCTGCTGCCGCTGCTGGAGCGCTGACACCGCGGCCGGGGCGGCGCCGCCGTGGTATCCTCCCGGCGCGCTCGGCCACCGGCCGGGCCAGGGAGGTCGTCATGCGCCGCCTGATCCCCGTCGTCGCCCTCGCCCTCGCCGTCGCGCTGTCCCTCGTCGCGCCCGACGCCGCCCGGGCGCAGGCCAGGGTCCCCAGCCGCCCCGTGCAGCTGATCTGCCCCTGGGCGGCCGGCGGCGGCACCGACCGCATCGCGCGCATGGTGGCCGTGCTGCTCGAGAAGGAGCTGGGCCAGCCGGTCACCGTCGTGAACCGGACCGGCGGCAGCGGTTGCCGTGGGCCACACGGCCGCGCGACCGCCGCGCCCGACGGCCACACCATCACCATGGTCACCGTCGAGCTGACGATGATGCACTGGATGGGCCTCACGCCCCTGACCTACCGGGAGTTCACCCCGGTGGCGCTGCTCAACATCGACCCGGCCGGCGTGCAGGTGGCCGCCGACTCCGAGTTCAAGTCGCTCCAGCAGCTGCTGGACCACGCCCGCGCCAACCCCGGGAAGCTGAAGGCCTCGGGCACCGGCAAGGGGGGCATCTGGGACCTGGCCCGCGCCGGCATGCTGAAGGCCGCCGGCATCCCCATCGACGCCATCCCCTGGGTGCCGTCCACCGGCGCCGCCACCGGGCTCCAGGAGCTGGTGGCGGGCGGCGTGCAGGTGGTCACGGCCAGCCTGGTGGAGGGACGGCCCCTCATCGACGCCGGCAAGGTGCGGCCGCTGGCCATCATGGCCGACAAGCGCGATCCGGCCTTCGACGTGCCGACGCTGAAGGAGCTGGGGATCGACTGGGCCATCGGCGCCTGGCGCGGCATCGCCCTGCCCCGCGGCACCTCGCCCGAGATCGTCGCCGTCTACGAGAAGGCGCTGGAGAAAGTGGTCAAGAACCGCGAGTTCGTCGACTTCATGCAGAAGGCGCCCTTCGGGGTGCTCTGGAAGGGCTCGCGGGACTTCGCGGCCTTCCTCGAGGAGCAGGACCGCACGATGGGCCAGCTCATGAAGGAGGCCGGGCTCACCAAGTAGCCGCGGCCGCATGCGGCTGAGCGAGACGGTGGTGGGCGCCGGCTTCGTGGCGGCCGGCGCCCTCGTCGTCGCCGCCACCCTCGGCTATCCCCCCGGCGAGCCCGGCCAGCCGGGGCCCGCCCTCTTCCCGCGCATCGTGGGCGGCCTGCTGATGGGGTTCGGGGCCGCGCTGGCGGTCCAGGGCTGGCGCGCCGGCTCGACCGGCGAGCCGATCGCGTGGACGCGCGCGCTGGCCAGCGCCGGCTTCCTGAACGCGCTGGCCGTGGTCGGTGCCGTCGGGGCCTACATCCTGCTCGCCGAGCGCCTGGGGTTCCTGCTCACCGCCGCGCCGCTCCTGTTCGTGCTCATGACCCGTCTGGGCGTGCGGGCGCTGCCGGCCGCGGCGGCGGCGGCCCTCGTCACGCTGGCCGTGTACGGGCTCTTCTCCAAGCTGCTCCGGGTCCCGCTGCCCGGCGGTCTGCTCTGGTTCTGACGTGCTCCAGCACGTCGGCACCGCGCTCGCCATGCTGGCCAGCTGGGACGTCCTGGCCGTCATCGCCCTCTGCAGCCTCTACGGCCTCTTCGTGGGCGCCATCCCCGGGCTGACCGCCACCATGGCGGCGGCGCTGCTGCTCCCGTTCACGTTCTTCATGGACCCCCTGCCCGCCCTGGTGGCGATGGTGACGATGTCGGCCATGGCCATCTTCGCCGGCGACATCCCGGCCGCCCTGGTCCGCATCCCCGGCACGCCCTCGTCGGCGGCCTACACCGACGACTCGTACGAGCTGACGCGCCAGGGCCAGGCCGAGCTGGTGCTGGGCGTGGACGTGGTGACCTCCGCCATCGGCGGGCTCATGGGGGCCGTGGTGCTCATGACGGCCGCCCCGCTCCTGGCCGAGGTGGCGCTGCGGTTCACGTCCTTCGAGTACTTCTGGCTGGCCGCCCTGGGGCTGTCGGCCACGGTGATGATCGCCAGCGCCTCGCCCATCAAGGGCGGCCTGGCGCTGCTGGTCGGCCTGCTGTTCTCGACCGTGGGCGTGGACATCACGCTGGGGTACCCGCGGTTCACCTTCGGGGTGACCGAGCTGCTCAACGGGATCAACTTCATCCCGGCCATGATCGGGCTCTTCGGCGTCTCGGAGGTGCTGCGCACGGTCGGCCGGGCCGACCTGCGCTTCCCGATCGCTCCCGTGCGGGCCGAGGCCATCTTCCGGGGCGTGGCCCGGACGCTCTGGCGCTACAGGACGAACATGGTCAGGGCCGGCGCCCTGGGCACCTTCATCGGCATCCTCCCCGGGGCGGGCGCCGACATCGCCGCCTGGATCGCCTACGCGCTCAGCCGGCGCTTCTCCCGCCACCCCGAGAAGTTCGGCCGGGGGGCCATCGAGCCGATCGTGGACTCGGGGACCGCGAACAACGCCTGCCTGGCCGGCGACTGGGTCCCGGCCCTCGTCTTCGGGATCCCGGGCGACTCGATCACGGCCATCGTGATCGGGGTCCTGTTCATGAAGGGCCTGCGGCCCGGGCCGCTGGTGTTCGAGCAGCAGCCCGAGCTGATCTACGCCGTCTACCTCTCCTTCATCGCCGCCAACCTGCTGCTGATCCCCTTCGGCTACCTGGCCATCAAGGCCAGCGGGGTCATGCTCCGGGTGCCGCGCAACGTGCTGATGCCGGCCATCCTTCTCTTCTGCATCGTCGGCTCGTTCGCCATCAACAACAGCCTGTTCGACGTGGGGCTGATGCTGGGCATGGGCATCCTGGGCTGGTTCCTGGAGGCCAACGGCATCCCGGTGGCGCCCATCGTGCTGGGCATGGTGCTGGGGCCGATCCTGGAGCAGAACTTCATGGTCAGCATGATCAAGACCGGCTGGGACCCGCTGCCGTTCTTCTCCCGCCCCACGGCCGCCATCCTGGGCGTGCTGACCCTCGCCACCTGGCTCCTGCCGCTCTATCCCTGGCTCGTCCGGCGAGCCCGCGCCCGCGCCTCCGCCTGATCGCGGGGGCCCGGGCT
>JBBIIW010000373.1:0-3600 GCA_037446305.1 Candidatus Rokuibacteriota bacterium | reverse complement strand
GTGCCGGCCGCCGAGCGGCGGGCCCGAACGGCGCGATGGCTCGCCCGCCTCGGCCTGGCGAGCCTGGCCGGCCGGCCGGCCCGGGTGCTGTCGGCCGGGGAGGCCCAGCGGGTGGCCCTGGCGCGGGCGCTGGTCCTGGAGCCCGAGGTCCTCCTGCTCGACGAGCCGTTCGCCAGCGTGGACGAGCCGTCCCGCGAGGCGCTCCTGCCGGACCTGGCCGCGGTGGTGCGGACCGAGCGGATCGCCACCGTGCTGGTCACCCACGACCGGGGGGAGGCGCGGGCGCTGGCCGATCGGGTGGCGGTCCTGCTCGCCGGGCGGCTCGAGCAGGTCGGCGAGGCCGGCACCGTGTTCCAGGCGCCGGCCTCGGAGGCGGTGGCCCGGTTCGTCGGCGTGGAGACCGTGGTGATGGGCTCGGTGATCGAGGTCGACGGCGACGTCAGCCTGGTGGACGTGGCGGGCCGCCGGCTGGAAGTGGCGGTCGCGGCCCGGCCCGGCCAGCGCGTCCGGATCTGCATCCGCCCCGAGGACGTGACGCTGCTCGACGGCACCCGGGGCGCCGGCCTGTCCAGCGCCCGCAACCGCCTCCCCGGACGCGTCGTCCGCATCGCCCCGGCGGCCGGCCGGATGCGGGTCGTCGTGGACGTGGGCTTCCCCCTCGTGGCCACCGTCACGCCGCGCTCCCTCGACGAGCTGCACCTGGCCGAGGGCGTCCCGGTCGTGGCCGCGTTCAACGCCACCGCGCCCCACCTCATCCTGGCCGGGACTGCTTGACACCCCCAACGCCGCGGGGCTATAAGTCAGACACCCGCAACCAGGAGTAGGGGACGGGGGTTAGTATTTGAACGAGCATCAGCAGGCGGCCAGCGCACGACCGGGCGCTGGCGTTATCGTTCTTACACGTCGCTGTCCCGCCCACCACACGGAGGCTGATCCATGACGCAGGAGAGCCTCATCGACCGCCTGATGGCCGAGAACGAGGAGTTCCGCCGGCTCCGGCACGAGCACCAGCAGTACGATCGCGAGCTGGAGACTCTCCGGCGCACGTCCTCGCTCTCGGCCGAGCAGCAGTGGCGGATGACCGAGCTCAAGAAGCTCAAGCTGATGGCCAAGGACCGCATGGAGGCCATCATCCGGCACGCCCGCGTCACGGCCTGACGCCGCGAGGCCGACGGGACCGCGCCATGCCGCGGAGCGCCCGGACCGCGCTCCGCGGCCTCACGCACCTCACCCCCCGCGGTGAAGCCCGCATGGTGGACGTCTCCGCCAAGGCGGAGACGGCCCGCGAGGCGGTGGCTCGCGCCGTCGTGCGGATGACCCCGCGCACGCTCCGGCTGGTGCGACAGGGCAACGCCCCCAAGGGGGACGTCCTGGGGGTCGCCCGCACGGCGGGGATCATGGCCGCCAAGCGGACCCACGAGCTGATCCCGCTCTGCCACCCGCTCCGGGTGACGGGGGTCGACGTCTCGTTCCGGACGGACGCGCGTCGCGGAGCGCTGATCATCGAGAGTCGCGTGCGGACCGTGGACAAGACGGGCGTCGAGATGGAGGCCCTGACAGCGGCCAGCGTGGCCGCCCTGGCGGTGTACGACATGGTGAAGGCGGTGGAGAAGGGCGTGACGATCGAGCAGGTGGCCCTCCTGGAGAAGTCGGGCGGCCGCTCCGGTCACTGGCGACGGGCGTGACCACCGCCCTCGTCCACAGCGACGAGTGGATGCGTTTCGACTACGGGCCGGAGCATCCCCTGCGGATGGAGCGCCTCGGGCTCACCTGGCGCCTGATGGAGGCCTACGGGCTCACCGCCCGGCCCGGGATCGTGGTCCGGGCGCCCGAGCCGGCCGACGAGGAGGGGCTCCTGGCGTTCCACACCCGGGAGTACCTGAGCGTGCTCCAGGCCGCCAACAGCGGCACGGCGCCGGCCGCGGTGGTGTGCCGGTACGGCCTCGGCCCCGGCGACAACCCCGTCTTCCCCGGCCTGTGGGACGCGGCGCGCCTGGTGGCCGGCGGCTCGCTGCTGGCGGCGCGGCTGGTGGCCGAGGGCGAGGTGGACCGGGCCTTTCACTTCGCCGGGGGCCTGCACCACGCCATGCCCGACCGCGCCTCGGGCTTCTGCTACGTCAACGACGCCGTGCTGGCCATCCTGCACCTGCGGTCGCGGGGGCTGCGGGTGGCCTACGTGGACATCGACGCCCACCACGGCGACGGCGTGCAGGCCGCCTTCTACGACGACCCGAACGTGCTGACGATCTCCACCCACGAGCGGGGCGACCGCCTGTTCCCCGGCACCGGGTTCGTCGAGGAGATGGGCGCGGGCGAGGGCCGGGGCTTCTCCGTCAACCTCCCGCTCGACGTCCTGACCGACAGCGAGGTGTACCTGCCGGCCTTCGAGGCCGTGGTGCCGCCGCTGCTCGAGGCCTTCCGGCCCGACGTGGTGGTGGCGCAGCTCGGCATCGACTCCCATCGCACCGATCCCCTCACGCACCTGGCCCTGGACGTCCAGGGCTTCGCCCGCGCCGTCAGCCGCCTGGTGGACCTGGCGCCCCGGCTGGTGGCCCTGGGCGGCGGCGGCTACGACCTCGGCAACGTGGCCCGGGCCTGGACCGCCGCCTGGGCGGCCATGAACCGCATCGAGCTGCCGGCCGAGCTGCCGGAGGCGTTCGCCGAGTACGCGCGCTGGTTCCGGGTCCCGGCGGGGACGCTCTGGGACCCGCCGCTCACGCTCGAGAGCGAGCGGCGCCGGCGGGCCGAGGAGTACGCGCGGCGGCAGGTGGAGGCCATCCAGCGCCTGATCTTCCCCATCCACGGGCTCTGAGCCCCCGCGCCACGCGATCGCCGTGCTAGAGTGACGGCATCGCCTGGCCGGGCGACCGGCCGGCGGGAGGTCCCGAGCGTGCGGGGAGTGCTCATCACGTTCGAGGGCGTCGAGGGATCCGGCAAGACCACCCAGATGGCGCTCCTCGGACGCTGGCTCCGGAGCCAGGGCTATCGCGTGGAGGTGACGGCGGAGCCCGACGGCACCCCTCTCGGCCGCGCCATCCGCCGGCTCTTCGAGGACCGGCGCATCCATCCCACCCCGCTCGGCGAGGTCTTCCTGTTCATGGCCGCCCGCCAGCAGCACGTGGCCGAGAAGCTCGGGCCGTGGCTCCGGCGGGGGCGGCTCGTGCTCTGCGACCGCTACGCCGACGCGACCGTGGCCTATCAGGGCTGGGGCCGCGGGGTGGACCGCGACCTGATCCGGGAGCTGAACCTGCGGGCGACGGGCGGGCTCCTGCCCGACCTCACGCTCCTCTTCGACCTGCCGCCCGCCGCCGGCTTCCGGCGGATCGGCCGGCGGCGCCTGGACCACTTCGAGCGGGAGAGCCTGGCCTTCCACCGCCGCATCCGGCGCGGCTACCTGGAGATCCACCGGGCCGAGCCCAAGCGCGTCCGGCTGGTGCGCGCCGACCGGCCGGTCGCGGCCGTGGCCGCCGAGGTGCGCGCCATCGTCGTGGACTTCCTGCGGCATGCGTGAGGTGCCCGACCAGCCGCGGGTGACGCAGCTGCTGCGCCACGCGCTGGCCTCCGGCCGCATCGCCCACGCCTACGCCTTCGTCGGCCCGG
>JBBIIW010000372.1:0-3600 GCA_037446305.1 Candidatus Rokuibacteriota bacterium | reverse complement strand
GGAGGAGATCGCGGCCCGCGGCGGCCGGGGGCCGATCGGCAAGCGGCCCGCCGGGCGGCGCATCAGCCCGGACTGACGCGCCGGCTCCTCTCCGTCCCCGCCTATCATGGCGGCCGTGGGCGCCGCGATCCCCCGCGAGCGACTCGATCGGTACCAGGTGGCGCTCTATCTCGGGGCCGCCCTCCTCGGCCTCGCCGCCGGCACGGCCACCCCCGCGATCATCGCGGGCCTGGATGCCGCACTGTGGCCGTCCTGGCGCTGCTCCTGTACGCCACCTTCGTCCAGGTGCCGCTCGCCCACGTGCCCTCGGCCTTCGGCGAGGGCCGGTTCCTGGCGGCCCTCCTGGCCGGGAACTTCGTCCTGGTCCCGGCCGTCGTCTGGGGCCTGAGCGGCCTGCTTCCGCGCGATCCCGCCATCGTCCTGGGGGTCCTGATGGTCCTGCTGGCGCCGTGTACCGACTGGTTCGTCACCTTCACCCAGCTCGGCCGGGGCGACACCCGCCTGGCCATCGCCGCGACCCCGATCAACCTGCTGGCGCAGATGGTGTTCCTGCCCGCGTACCTGTGGCTCTTCGCGGGGCAGGCCGTGGCGGGCGCGGTGGAGCCGGGCCGCTTCCTGGGCGCGTTCGTGGGACTCATCCTGCTGCCGCTCGTCCTGGCGGCCGGGACCCGGCGGTGGGCGGAACGCCGCCCCGGCCGGCGCCGGTGGCGCGACCGGCTCGAATGGATACCCGTGCCCCTGCTGGCGGTGGTCGTGTTCCTCATCGCCGCGTCCCAGGCCGGGACGGTGGGCCACCTGCGGCACACGCTGGGCACGGTGGCCATGGTCTTCGTCGCGTACCTGCTGCTCGCGGCTGGCCTCGGGCTGGCCACGGCGAAGGCCTTCCGCCTCTCTCCCCCCGCGGCGCGGACGCTCATCTTCAGTCTCGGCACGCGGAACTCATTGGTCGTCCTGCCGTTCGCCCTGGCCCTGCCCGCCGGCTGGGACGCCGCCGCGGTGGTGATCGTGCTCCAGTCGCTGGTCGAGCTGTTCGGCATGATCGGCTACCTGTGGTGGGTGCCGCGCTGGCCGGCGCCGTGACGGGGCTATGATCCCCGCGTGGCGCCCCGGACGTTCGGCCTGCCGCTCAGCCCGCGAGCCCTCAACTGGGCGGACGCGGTCGTGTTCCTGGCGCTGGTCGGGCTCCTGGCGGCGGTCGCCTGGCTGGGGCACGACCTCTGGGCCCCGTTGGCCCCCGAGGTCAGGCCCGTGGTGGAGCTGTCGCCCTGGCACCTTCCCTCCTACGCCGCGCGCTCGCTCTTCCGGATGTTCGCGGCGCTCGGGGCGTCGCTCCTCTTCACCCTGGTCGTCGCGTCCTGGGCGGCGAGGTCCGCCCCCGCCGCGCGCGTCATCCTGCCCGCGCTCGACATCCTGCAGTCGGTGCCGGTCCTGGGGTTCCTCTCCGCGACCGTCACGTTCTTCATGGCGCTGGCCCCGGGGCGCGTGCTGGGGCTCGAGCTCGCCTCGATCTTCGCGATCTTCACCAGCCAGGTGTGGAACCTGACGTTCGCGTACCACCAGGCGCTGGTCACGTTGCCGCGCGAGCAGGCCGAGGCGCTCCGGCTCTACCGGGTCTCGGGCTGGCAGCGCTTCACGCACTTCGAGCTGCCGGCCGGCATCATCCCGCTGGTCTGGAACGGGATGATGTCGTTCGGCGGCGGGTGGTTCTTCCTGGGCGCCAGCGAGGCGATCACGGTGCTGAACCAGGAGCTGCTGCTCCCGGGCGTGGGCTCGTTCGTGGCGCTGGCGGCGAAGGCGGGGGACCTGCGGGCCCTGGGCTGGGCGGCGCTGACCATGGTGATCCTGATCCTGGTGGTCGACGCGGGGTTCTGGCGGCCGCTGGTGGCCTGGGCCGCGAAGTTCAGGGTGGAGGAGTCGGCGGCGGCCGAGGCGCCGGCCTCGGCCGTGCTGGAGGTGCTGCGGCGCTCCCACGTCGTGCTGTGGCTGGAGGCCGGCCTCGCCCGGCTCGACGAGGGGTTGAGCCGCCGGTGGCGCCGCGGGGTCGGCGAGCCTGCGGCCGACCGGCCGGAACGGCGCGCCTGGGGCCGGGCGCTGACGGCGGCGCTGTGGCTGGCGATCGCCCTCCTCGCCCTTCGCGGCGTCGCCTTCGTCATGACGGCGGTGACGTGGCACGAGGTGGTCAGGGTGCTCGGGCTGGGCCTGCTCACCCTGCTCCGGGTGGCGGCGGTCGTCGGACTGGCCGCGCTCGTCTGGACGCCCGTCGGCGTCTGGATCGGCCTCGAGCCGCGGGTCGCCCGCGTGGCGCAGCCGGCCATCCAGGTGCTGGCCGCGTTCCCGGCCAACTTCCTCTTCCCGCTGTTCGCGCTGGTCTTCGTCCGCCTGGGGGTGAGCCTGGAGTGGGGCGGGGTCCTCCTGATGGCGCTCGGCGCCCAGTGGTACATCCTGTTCAACACCATTGCCGGAGCGATGGCGATCCCGAACGACCTGCGCGAGATGACGCGCGACCTCGGCGTGCGCGGCCTGGTGCTCTGGCGGGCCCTGATCCTGCCCGGGATCTTCCCCGCCTGGGTGACGGGCGCGCTGACGGCCGCGGGCGGCGCCTGGAACGCCAGCATCGTGGCCGAGGTGGTGACCTGGGGCGACACGACGCTGGTGGCGACGGGCCTCGGGGCCTACATCACGCGGGCCACCGCGGCCGGCGACTGGCCGCGGATCGTGCTCGGCGTGGCCGTCATGAGCGCCTGGGTCGTGACCCTCAACCGCTTCGTGTGGCGCCGGCTGGGGCAGCTCGCCGCCGCGCGCTACAGCCTGGCGGCCTGACGGCATGGCGCCGGCCCCGCTCCTGGAAGCGCGGCAGGTGAGCAAGCGCTTCCCGCTGCCCGGGGGGGCGGGCGAGCTCAGGGTCCTCGAGAAGATCGATCTCGGCCTGCCCGAGGGGCAGCTCGTCGCGCTGCTGGGGAAGTCGGGCTCCGGCAAGTCCACGCTGCTGCGGATCCTCGCCGGGCTGATCCCCCCGACCGAGGGCGAGGTTCGCTACCGCGGCCGGCTGGTGACCGGACCCTGTCCGGGGGTGGCGATGGTCTTCCAGAGCTTCGCGCTCCTGCCGTGGCTCGACGTGCTGGGCAATGTCGAGCTGGGCCTGAAGGCGCGGGGCGTCCCCCCGGAGGTCCGGCGGGACAAGGCGCTGCGCATGATCGACGTCATCGGCCTGGACGGCTTCGAGTCCGCGTATCCCCGGGAGCTGTCGGGCGGGATGCGCCAGCGGGTGGGGATCGCGCGGGCGCTGGCGGTGGAGCCCGACATCCTCCTGATGGACGAGCCCTTCTCCGCCCTCGACGTGCTCACGGCGGAGAGCCTGCGCGGCGAGCTCATGGATCTCTGGATCGGGCGCAAGATCCCCACCCGAGCCATCCTGCTGGTGACGCACAACATCGAGGAGGCGGTGCTGCTGGCCGACCGCGTGGTGATCCTGGGCAGTGACCCCGGACACGTCCGCAGCGAGCTGGCCGTCGAGCTGCCGCGGCCGCGGGCGCGAGACGACCCCGACGTCCAGGCCTTCGCCGACGAGCTGTACCAGCTCATCACCCGCCCCGGCTCGGG
>JBBIIW010000371.1:0-3609 GCA_037446305.1 Candidatus Rokuibacteriota bacterium | reverse complement strand
ATGCGCGCCGCCCGCGCGGCGGGCGGCGGTGCGCGCCGGCCGGCGCCCGTCAATGCAACTTTTCTCTTGCATTCAGCACGCGCCCTCGTACAGTGACCATTAATGTGCGGCGCAGCGCCGCGTCGCACGGTGGAGGAGGCGAGATCACCACGCGGACGGGAGGGACGAGCGGATGACGAAGCGGATCACGCTGGCGGCAGCGACCGCAGGCCACGCGGAAGGTGGCACCGCCCTGAACGCCTTCGACAACGCCCTGCTGGCGGCCGGGATCGGCAACATCAACCTCGTGAAGGTCTCCAGCATCCTGCCTCCCGAGGTCCAGGTCCTCGACCTCCCCAAGATCAAGCCCGGGGCCGTGGTGCCGACGGCGTACGCCGCCATGACCAGCGAGACGCCCGGCGAGACCATCGCCGCCGCGGTGGGCTACGCGGTGCCGGACGACCCGGCCAAGAACGGCGTCATCATGGAGTTCCACGGCCGGGCCACCCGGGAGGAAGCCGAGCGCGCCACCGTGGCGATGCTGGAAGAGGCCTTCCGGGTGCGGGGCGAGGTCATCCGGGAGATGAAGGTCTTCGCCGCCGAGCACACGGTCGAGCGCATCGGGTGCGCCCTGGCCGCCCTGACCCTGCTCGCCGAAGAGGACCTGGTCTAGCGCCCGCGCGGGCGGGCCGCCCGTGCGCCCGGCATCGCCGAAGTTCATCGCGGCCGACCGGCCCCTGGCCGGGGCCCGGGTCGCCGTGTTCGGCATCCCCTTCGAGGGCCGGGTGAACCTCCGCAAGGGGGCCGACGGCGGGCCCCGGGACCTCCGCCTGGCCTCGGACTCCATCGAGACCTACTCGCCCGTCCTGCGGCGCGACCTGGAGGACCTGCCCGTCGCCGACGTCGGCGACTGCGAGCTGCCGGACGGGGCGCCGCCCCGGGAACAGCTCGACGCCGCCCGGGAGCAGATCGGCCGCTGGTGGCGCCCGCCGCTGAGGCCGTTCATGCTCGGCGGCGACCACACCGCCACCGTCCCGGTCATCGAGGTCCTGGCCCCCGCGTTCCCCGGCCTCCGGGTGCTCCAGCTCGACGCCCACCCGGACACCCGGGAGGAGTTCCTCGGCGAGCGCTACAGCTACGCCTCGGCCATGGCGCGGGTCATGGACGTGATCGGCGAGGACCGCGTCTGGCAGGTCGGCATCCGCACCGGCTCGCGGGAGGAGTGGGAGCGCGCGCGGCCCCACGTCTTCCCCGCCCACGCCGTCCATCCCTGCGACGCCGTGCGACGGCTCCTGCCCGAGCTGCGCCCGCATCCTCTGTACGTGACGATCGACGTGGACGTCCTGGACCCGGCCGAGGCCCCCGGGACCGGCTCGCCGGAGCCCGGCGGCCTCCGGGTGCCCGAGCTGATCGAGATCGTGCGCCTGCTGGGCGACTGCCGCGTGATCGGCGGCGACCTGGTCGAGGTCGCCCACGCCTGGGACCCGAGCGGCCGGACGGGGATCGCGGCCTCCTGGGTGATCCGGGAGGCGCTGCTCACCTGGTGGGGTGACCTGCGATGAGCCGGCTGTACACCGCGCCCCGCCTCTACGAGATCGCCTTCGACATGAACCGCAAGGCCGAGGTGGACTTCCTCGTCCACTGCTTCCGGCGGTACGCGCGGGGCCGCGTGCGCCGGGTCCTCGACATCGCCTGCGGGACCGGGCCGCACCTGAGCCGGCTGGCCGGGCGCGGCTATCGGATGGTGGGGCTGGATCTCTCCCCGCGGAACATCGAGTTCCTGCGCGAGCGCCTGCGCGGGCAGGGCCAGTCGGCCACCCTCGTCGTCGGCGACATGACCGACTTCCGGCTGGCCGCCCCGGTGGACGCCGCCATCTGCATGCAGGATTCCCAGGGCCACCTGCTGACGAACGAGCAGCTGGTCGCCCACCTGCGCTGCGTGGCCCGCGCCGTCCGCCGCGGCGGCCTCTACATCTTCGACCGCTACGTGGCCTCCTCCTGGACCGATCCGGCCCGCAGCTGGTCGTGGTCGCGCCGGCGCGGCAAGCTCGTCGTGCGGGCCTCCTTCTCCGCGCTGCACGACGTCGATCCGGTCACCCAGATCTTCCGGGAGCGGATGACGCTGGAGGCCATCGAGAACGGCACCCGGAAGGTCTACCGGCAGAGCCACCTCTCGCGCATGGTGTTCCCCCAGGAGCTCCGGGCCCTGGTGGCGCTGGCCGGGGGCTTCGAGTTCGTCCAGTGGTTCTTCGGCTTCAAGCCGCACCAGGTGCTGGAGCGCTCCCGGCACCCGCTCCTGATGGTCGTCGTCCTCCGGCGCCGCTGACCGCCGCTCCCCGCCGCCCGGCCTTCCGGTAAGCTGCCGGCGTGGCCGTCGCCGTGCTCAGGCTCAAGCGGGGACGCGAGGCCCGGGCCCGCGTCCACCCCTGGATCTTCAAGGGCGACGTCGCCGACGTCGGCGACGTCGAGCCGGGCGGCGAGGTGCGGGTGGTCGACACGGGTGGCCGGCTGATCGGACGGGGCTTCTTCAACCCGCGGCCGGCGCTCTGCTGCCGGCTGCTGGCCTGGCACGACGATCCGCTGGACCACCGGTTCCTGCACGCCCGCCTGGAGGCGGCCGTGGCGCGGCGCGCGGCCGGCGGTCTGCCGGCCCTGGCCCGGCTGGTCTGGAGCGAGGCCGACGGCCTGCCCGGGCTCGTCGTGGACCGCTACGGCCCGGTGCTGGTCATCCAGTGCCTGACCCTGGCCATGGCCCGGCGGCGCCACGAGCTGGCCGCCTCCCTCCGCGCCATCGCCGGCGACGGGCCGATCTTCGTGGCCGACGAGCCGGCCCCGGCCGCGCTGGAGGGCTTCGAACCGCTGCGCGGATGGCTGGACCGGCCGGGGCCGGACCGGGTGGTGGTGCCCGAGGGGCCGGTGCGGTTCCAGGTGGCCTTCGGCCATGGCCACAAGACGGGCCTCTACCTCGATCAGGGCGAGAACCGCCGGGCCGTCGGCGCGCTGGCCCGGGACCGCCAGGTGCTGGACGTCTTCGCCCACGCCGCCGGCTTCGCCTGCCACGCCCTGGTGGCCGGCGCCCGCCGGGCGGTCTGCATCGAGTCGTCGCCGGAGGCGCTGGCCGCCGCCCGGGACAACCTGCGCCTGAACGGCGTCGAGGCGCGCGCCGAGGTGGTGACCGCCAACGCCTTCGACGAGCTGCGCCGGCTCGAGCGCGCGGGAGCCCGGTTCGAGCTCGTCGTGCTCGATCCGCCGCCGTTCGCCCGGAGCCGGCAGGCGGTGGAGGCCGCCGGCCGCGGCTACAAGGAGGTGAACCTCCGGGCCATGCGGCTGCTCGCACCGGGCGGCCTCCTGGCCACGTTCTCCTGCTCCCATCACGTCCCCGCGGCGCTCTTCGAGCAGATCTGCCGGGAGGCGGCCGCCGACGCCCGGCTGCCGCTCCGGGTGCTGGCGCGGCTCACCCAGGCGGCCGACCATCCGGAGCTGCTCACCGTCCCCGAGACCCGCTACCTCAAGGGGCTGCTCCTGCAGGCGCCCTGACGGCGCCGGGCCGCCGTCCGGAACGCGCCGGGGCCCGGCGCCGCTCACCACTCGCGCGTCTGGCCGTGCTCGAGCAGCCAGACCCGGTCCGGC
>JBBIIW010000370.1:0-3620 GCA_037446305.1 Candidatus Rokuibacteriota bacterium | reverse complement strand
CGGGCCCCAGGGGGTGCCCAGCTCGACCCGCAGCGCCACGCGCGCATCCAGGCGGCGCAGGCAGCGCGGCAGCGGATGCGCCTCCCAGCCGAGCACGGGGAACCGGCTGAGCAGGGCCGGCCCCTCGCTGAAGCCGATGGCCCGGACGACCAGCGGGCCCACCAGCGGCACGACCCGGGCGGTGGCGGGCGCGTAGACGTGGTGCAGGCCCAGCGCGCGGCCCAGGCGGGCGGCGACGTTGCCGCGCCACCATCCCCACGACGACTCCTGCAGCGCGACGACGTCGGGGTCGAGGGCGCGCAGAGCGCGGGTGACCATGTCGAGCCGGCGCTCGAGGCCGGCGCCGTCCCCCGTCCAGCCGGACGCCGGACCTCCGTGATAGAGGTTGAAGCTCACGACGCGCAGGCGCCCGGAGGCCGGGCGGCCGGCCGCGTCAGCGGCGACGAGGACGGCGAGCAGGGCCAGGCACGCGGCCGACCGGCGGGCGGTCAGAAGCGGAGCGTCTCCCGGCAGGCGGCCAGGACGCGGGCCACGTCGGGCACGTGGGCGCGCTCGCGGGCGAAGCCGACGAAGGCCACGTCCCACGCCGTCACCCTGGCGATGGGCGCCTCCAGCTGCAGGAAGGCGCCCTCCATGATGGAGGTGGCGATCTCGGCGCCGGGCCCGAAGCTCCGGGGCGCCTCGTGAACGATGACGGCCCGGCCCGTCTTCTGCACCGAGGCCACCAGGGTGGCCCGATCGAGCGGCGAGAGCGTGAGCAGGTCGATCACCTCGCAGCGCACCCCGTCCTCGGCCTGCAGCACGTCGGCGGCCTCGGTGGCCAGCCGGAGCATGGCGCCGTACGCGATGAGCGTGAGGTCGGTGCCCTCGCGGACCAGCCGGGCCTGGCCGATCGGCAGCGTCTCGATCTCGTCGGGCACCTCCTCCCGGGCGGCGTGGTAGAGCGCCTTGTGCTCGAAGAAGATCACCGGGTCGGGGTCGCGGATGGCGCTGACCAGCAGGGCCCGCGCGGTGCGGGGCCCGGAGGGCACGACCATCTTGAGGCCGGGGATGTGGGCGTAGAACTGCTCCTCGGACTCCGTGTGGTGCTCGAGCGCCCGCACCCCGCCGCCGTACGGCATGCGGATCACCATCGGGCAGTGGAAGCGGCCCTGCGTGCGCAGCCGGTAGCGGGCGGCGTGGTTCTCGATCTGGTGGAAGCACTGGAAGGCGAACCCCGAGAACTGGATCTCGCAGACCGGCCTGAGGCCGTAAAGGGCCATGCCCACCGACGTGCCCACGATGGCCGCCTCGGCCAGGGGGCTGTCGATCACCCGCTTGCCGCCGAACTTGCGGTGCAGGTCCTCCGTCACCCGGAAGACGCCGCCGTCCACGCCGACGTCCTCGCCGATGATGACGATGTCCTCGTCCCGCTCCATCTCCTGGAGCAGGGCCAGGTTCAGGGCCTTGACCATGGTCAGCTTTGCCATCGGGTCGTCGTCCGCTGGCCGCGCATGGGCAGCGAGGCGGGCGGCTCGCCGCCGGCCGGCGCCGGGCGGTCGCGCTCCAGCCAGCGGGCCAGCTCCTCGCGCTGGGCGCGCAGGTGGGCCGGCATCTCGCCGTACACGTGATCGAACATCGTCAGGGGGTCGGCGTGGGCCTGCGCCTCGAACCGCTGCACGGCCGCGCTGATCTCCTCGTCCACCTGGGCCGGGAGCCCCTCCTCCAGCAGGTTCTTCTTGCGCAGGTACTCGGCGAAGCGCGTGAGCGGGTCCTTGCGCTCCCACTCCCGCACCTCCTCCTCCGACCGGTACTTGCTCGGGTCGTCGGCCGTGGTGTGCATGGCCAGGCGGTACGTCACGCACTCGATCATCGTGGGGCCGTCGCCGGCCCGGGCGCGGTCCACGGCCTCCCGCGCGGCCGCCCACACCGCCAGCACGTCGTTGCCGTCCACCTGGAGGCCGGGGATGCCGTAGGCGAGCGCCTTCTGGGCCAGCGTGCGGGAGTGCGTCTGCTTCTTGAGCGGCACCGAGATGGCCCACTGGTTGTTCTGGCACACGAACACCACCGGCACGTGCCAGACCCCGGCGAAGTTCATCGCCTCGTGGAAGTCCCCCTCGGAGGTGGCCCCGTCGCCGAAATAGGTCATGACCACGACGTCGTCGCCCCGGTACTGCGCGGCGTAGGCCAGCCCCACCGCGTGGGGAAGCTGGGTCGCCACCGGGATCGTGATGGGCAGGTCGTTCTGCCCGGGCGCCGGCTGGCCGCCCTCGACGAAGCCCGCGAAGAACAGCAGCAGCTTCTCGATGGGCCATCCGCGCCACACCATGGCCGCCGTCTCCCGGAACGACGGCACCATCCAGTCGGTGGGCCGGAGGGTGCTGACGCTGCCGACCTGCGCGGCCTCCTGGCCCTTGATGGGGGCGAAGGTGCCGATGCGACCCTGGCGCTGCAGGCGCACCATGCGCTCGTCCAGCCGGCGGCCCAGCAGCATGGTGCGGTAGATGCGCTTGAGGTCCTCGGCCGGGATGTCCGGCTCGAGGGCGGCGTCGAGGTTCCCGTCGCTGTCGAGGATCGACAGGTACTCGACCTGGAAGCGCGGCTCGAGGACCGTTCTTGGCATCCGCCCCCCGCGACGTCGGTACTAGTGTACCGGACCGCGCCAGCCCCGAGGTCAATCTGCGCGCCGGACCGCGGCGCCGGCCCCGGCCTCGCGGCCCCGCCCGCCGTCGAGGCCCCCCTGACCTCAGCGGGCCGACGGGAAGCGCGGCGCCCGCTTCTCCCGGATGGCCTGCAGCCCCTCCCGGACGTCGGCGTCCATGAAGGTCAGCATCTCCAGCGCGATGGACTGATCGAAGATGGGGCCTGCCATGCGCAGCCAGTTGTTCAGGCTCCGCTTGGTCCAGCGGATGGCCTGCTGGGCCCCCAGCGCCAGGCGGTCGGCCACCTCGAAGGCCCGGGGCAGCAGCTGCTCGCGCGGCACGCAGAGGCTCACCAGCCCGATGCGCTCGGCCTCCCGGCCGTCGATGAACTCCGAGGTCAGCAGGTAGTACTTGGCCTTGGCCATGCCGCACAGCAGCGGCCAGATGATCGCGGCGTGGTCGCCGGCCACCACCCCCAGCTTGGTGTGGCCGTCGGTGAACCGGACGTCCTCGGCGATGATGCTGACGTCGGCCATGAGGGCCACCACCAGGCCGGCCCCCACCGCCACCCCGTTGATGGCGGAGACGATGGGCTTGTCCAGGTTGATCATGTTGTAGACGATGTCCGACGCCTCCCGGACGGTGTTGGCCAGGCGCCGGGGGTCGGTCGCGTTCTGCTGCACCATCTCCAGGTCGCCGCCGGCCGAGAAGGCCCGGCCGGCGCCGGTGACGACGGCCACGCGCGTCTCCGGGTCGCGGTCGATCGTCAGCCAGATCTGGGTCAGCTCCCAGTGCATCCGGTCGTTGGTGGCGTTGAGCACCTCGGGCCGGTTGAGGGTGACGAGCAGGACGCCGTGGGGGCGGCGCTCGAACGCCAGGTGCCGGTATTCCTTGTAATCGATCATCGCGGGCTCCGTGGGTCGGTGTCGGGTGCTGGGCGGCGGACGCTACTTCTTGCTGCCGGCCCGCCGGGCCGCCGCGCGCGCCGGGCGCGCCTCC
>JBBIIW010000369.1:0-3625 GCA_037446305.1 Candidatus Rokuibacteriota bacterium | reverse complement strand
CCATCCCGGCCACCCGCGCACCCAGTTCGCCCGGCTGAACCACGCCATCCTCCTGGCCAGGACGGGGCACCCCGGCCCGGCGGCGCGGGAGCTCCGCGACTGGATCTCGCGCGCGGCCTTCTCGCCGCTCCTCGGCCGCGCCTGGGCCGCGCTGGGGGCGAGCCTGCTCGCCGAGGGGCGGGTGGCGGAGGCTGGCCGCGCGTTCGAGAGCGCCCGCAAGGAAGGGGTGGGAGACCTGGCCAGTCTCGGGCTCGGGCTGGTGGCCCTGGCCGACAAGCGGCTCGACGATGCGGCCCGGGCCCTCACCGAGGCTCGCAACACCGGCACGGCCGAGGTGAGCCGGGCGGCGGAGTACGCACTGGCGGTGACGGCGCTCCACCGGGGCGACACGAAGACGTTCCGGCAGGCCGGCCAGGCCGCCCTCGATGCCGCGCCGCGGGGGCCGGTGGCAGCCGGGCTCCTCTACGCCCTGGCCGGCGCCAGCGCCGAGGAGAAGGACTGGCCGAGCGCCCTGGCCTTCGCCCGCCGCCTGGTGAGCGAATACCCCGACCACCAGGCCGCCGACGATGCCCTGGCCCGCGTGGGCGCAGCCGCCTCGAGCGCCGAGGCCTGGCCCGTGGCCTACGAGGCGTACGGGCTGCTGGCCCAGCGCTATCCGGCGTCGCCGTTCGTGGGCGCCTCGCGGCTGACGTTCGCCCGTGCGCAGCTCGAGCAGGGGCGGCCCGACGAGGCCCGCCGGACGCTCGAGGCGTTCGTGGTGGCCGCGCCCGGCGACCCGCGGGCGCCCGAGGCATGGATGACGCTGGCGCGGCTGCGGGAGTCAGGCGGCGATCGCTCGGGGGCCCTCGAAGCCTACCGCCGGGCGGCCCAGTACGGGCAGGCGGGCTGGAGCAGCCAGACGCGCCTGACGTACGCGCGCCTGCTGGGCGAGGCGCGACGCTGGACCGAGGCGCGGGCGGCGCTCGAGCCCGTCCTCCGCCAGCCCGATCCCGCGCTGGCAGCCGAGGCGGCGGCCGGGATCGCGGACAGCTTCGCCGCCCAGGGCGACCGGCCGGCGGCCGTCGAGTAATACCTCACGGCGGCCTACCTGGCGCCCGAGAGCCCGGCCGGCCGGCGCGCCCTGCTCGAGGCCGGCCGCGCCCTGGCCATGCAGCGGCAGCCCGATGCCGCGGCCATCGCCTTCCGCAAGCTCCTGGATCAGGCCGGCGTGCCGGGCGACCTCGCCGACGCCGCGCGCCGCGAGCTGGCCGGGCTGAAGCCGTGACGGCGCCGCGCGCCATCCCGCGGTAGTCCGCGTGCACGGCTACGGCGGCCGCCTGCTGTTCGTGGACGCCGGCACCGGCGTCAACCGCGTCGAGGCGCTGGAGCCCGCGGCGGCGCGCGCCTACCTGGGCGGCAACGGCCTGGCCGCCCGCCTGCTCCTCGATCACGTCCCGGCCGGCCTGGACCCGTTCGATCCGGCCAGCGCGGTCGTCTTCGCCGTGGGACCGATCACCGACACCACGGTGCCGGGCAACAGCCGGGCCTGCGTGGCCGCCAAGTCTCCCCTCACGGGCCTGTTCTTCGACTCGACGTTCGGCGGGCGCTTTCCCGCCACCCTCAAGCGCACCGGGTTCGACGCCGTCCTCGTGACGGGCCGGGCGCCGTCGCCCAGCTACCTGGTGGTGACCGAGGCGGGCGCCGAGCTCCGCCCGGCCAGCCGGCTGTGGGGCCAGAGCACGCGCGACACGGTGCAGGCCCTGGTGGCCGCCGAGGGCACCGACGCCGACGTGATCGCCATCGGCCCGGCGGGCGAGCGGCGGGTCCGCTTCGCCGCCATGACGCACTACTGGAAGAACCGCGAGGGCGTGTCGGGCCGGGGCGGCATCGGGGCCGTGCTGGGCGGGAAGAACATCAAGGCGGTGGTGGTCAAGGGGGCGCGCAAGACCGAGGTCGCCGACCCGGCTGCGCTCAAGGCCCTGCTGGACCGGACGCGCGAGCCGCTCAGGGCCGGCACCCAGGCCCTGTCCACGTTCGGCACGCCGTTCCTGGTCGGCCCCATCAACGCGCTCGGCGGCCTCGGCGCCTTCAACCTCCGCACGGAGGTGTTCGACGGCGCCGCCGCCGTCAGCGGCGAGACGATGAAGGCGCGCTACCACGATCGCGACACGACCTGCCTGAAGTGTCCGGTGGCGTGCGGCAAGCAGTACGCCATCGCCGCGGGCGAGTTCGCCGGCACCCGGGCCAAGATGCCCGAGTACGAGACGATCTTCGCCTTCGGGCCGATGCTGGGCAACCCGCATCCGGAGTCGCTGATCCTGGCCAACGACCTGTGCGACCGGCTCGGGCTGGACACGATCTCCCTCGGCGTCACGCTGGCCTTCGTCTGCGAGGCCCTCGAGCGCGGCTGGCTCGACCCGGCGGAGGTCGGCGTTCCGTTCGGCTGGGGCGACTGGCGAGGCATGCTGAAGCTCGTCGAGCAGACCGCCTGGCGGGAGGGCTTCGGCGACCGGCTGGCCGAGGGCGCCTGGCGGCTGGCCGAGTCGCTCCACCCCGACGCGCTGCGGGCCGTCTACGCGGTGAAGCGGCTGGAGCTCCCCGCCCACTCCGCCCGCGCGCTCAAGGGCCTGTCCATCGGCTACGCCACCGCCACCCGCGGCGGCAGCCATCACGACACGCGGCCCACCCCCCAGTACGCGCAGGGCTTCGACCGGCGGGGGACGGCGGACAAGCCGGCCTTCGCCGTGCGCAGCCAGCACTTCACGGCCGTCGGCGACTCGCTGGTGCTCTGCCGCTTCACCTCCGAGCGCGGCTTCGGACTGTTCCTGGGGGAGCCCTACGCCGAGATGGTGCGGGCCGTCACCGGCTGGGACGTCGGCGTCGAGGAGCTGGAGCGCATCGGCGAGCGCATCATCAATCTCGAGCGCTGCTTCAACGTGCGGGAGGGCGTCCGGCGCCGCGACGACGTCCTGCCCTGGCGCGTGATGCACGAGCCGATCCCGGACGGGCCGTCGGCAGGGATGTACTGCCCGCCGGCCGAGCTGGACGCGATGCTCGACGAGTACTACCGCCTGCGCGGCTGGGATGCCGACGGCGTCCCCACGCCCGACCGCCTGGCCGCCCTCGGACTCTGATACGCTGATCCCGCAGGGGCGAAGGGAGACCGGCCGACCTGCGGGGCGACCCGGGGTACCCTGAGCGCATGGCGGTCGTGCCGGGGGCCGAGGCGCAGCGACTCTATGCCCTGCCGCGCGAGGCGTTCGTGGAGGCGCGCAACGCCCTGGCCGCCCGCCTGCAGAAGGCCGGCCAGCGGGCGGCGGCGGCCGAGGTCCGGCGGCTGCGCAAGCCCGACGTCGTGGCCTGGGCGGTCAACCAGACGGCTCGCGAGGACCGCGCGGCCGTCGCCCGGCTGCTCGACGCCGTCGACGATCTCAAGCGGGCCCACGCCCGATCCGCCGACGACCTCGCCGAGCGCCGCGAGCAGCAGCAGAGCGTGCTGCGCGGGCTCGTCGGCCGGGCGGAGGCGGTGATGAGGCGCGCCGGGATCCGGGCCACGGCCACCACCCTGAGTCGCGTCTCGGCGACGCTGCTGGGGGCGGCCGCCGACCCGGCGGCCCGCGCAGCCCTCGAGCGCGGCATGCTGGCC
>JBBIIW010000368.1:0-3642 GCA_037446305.1 Candidatus Rokuibacteriota bacterium | reverse complement strand
GACCGGGTGCGGGCGGCGCGCAATGATTGTGCGGCAACCGACATCGGTTCCGCCCCGATGGGGGTGGAAACGCAAGGGGCGGGTTTGCCATGACCAATATCCCTACCGAGCTGTTGCGGACCCTGGCGGCCGACCTCTACCGGCCGCCCGCGCCCCGGGGGGCCCTGCTGCTGGTCCACGGGCTGTCGCGGCTGGGCCGCCGGCAGCCCGACCTGGAGCGGCTGGCGTGGCTGCTGGCCCGGCAGGGGCAGGTGGTCCTGGTCCCCCACTTCGAGGGCCTGGCCGCCTTCCGCCTGAACGGGCGGGAAGTCGCCGACGTCCGGGCCGCCGTGCAGTACCTCCGCGCCGAGGCCGGCCGGGTCGGGGTGGCCGGCTTCTCGTTCGGGGCGGGCCCCGCCCTGCTGGCGGTCAGCGACGTTCCGGGGCTCCGCGTGGTCGGCTCCTTCGGCGGGTACGCCGACCTCGGCAACGTGATCAAGTTCGTCACCACCGGCGTGCACGCCTTCGACGGCCGGCGCCACGTGCAGTCCCCCGAGGAGTACAACCGGTGGAAGATGCTCGCCCTGCTGGCCGCCTTCGTGGAGGACCGGCGCGACCGCCGGCTGCTCGAGGCCCTGGCCGCCCGCCGGCTTGCCGATCCGGGCCGTCTCACCGGGAGCCTCGAGGCGGCCCTGGGTGCCGAGGGGCGCCGGGTGTGGAGCCTGGTGAGCAACCGCCGGGAGGCGCTCGTCGAGCCCCTCCTGGCCGACCTGCCGCGCGGGGCCCGCAGGGCCCTGCAGGCCCTGTCGCCGCTGCCGGCGCTGCGCCATCTGTCGGGGCGCCTCCTGGTCGCCCACGGGGCCGCCGACCGGTCCATCCCCTTCACCGAGAGCCTGCGCCTGGCCGCCGCCGGGCCCCCGGGGAGCCGGGTGGTGATCTTCCGGACGTTCGACCATACCGGGCCGCGGACCCTCTGGCGGTCGCTGGCCGACCAGGCGGTGGACGGCTGGCGCCTGCTGGGCCTGGTGGACGCGCTGCTGGCCGCTGGCTGAGGTCGCTTTCACGGCGGCCGGCCTGTGGTGTTTGAGGGAGCAAGATGGGTCACCAACCGTTCGAGACGGTCCTCGCGGCGCATCACGCCGAGATCTACCGCTACCTCCTGCGGGTGACCTCCCGCCGCAGCGAGGCCGACGACCTGTCGCAGGAGACGTTCCTGCGCGCCTACCGCGCCTACCGCGCCCTGCCCGCCGACGCCAACGTCCGGGCCTGGCTGTTCACCATCGCCACCAACCTGGCCCGGAACCACTTCCGGGACGACCGGCGGCGGCGGCTGGCGCACGCCGCGGCGGGGGCCCAGCGGTCCGAGCAGGACGACGGGCCGGGGCCCGAGGGCCAGACGCTGTTCAACGAGGCCAGGGGCCGCCTGGCCTGCGCGGTGGAGCGGCTGCCCCTGCGCCAACGGCTGGCCTTCGTCCTGCGGAAGATTCACGATCTCGACTACGACGCGATCGCGCGTAGCCTCGGGTGCTCGGTGGATACCGCCCGGGCCCACGTCTTCCAGGCGCTCCGGAAGATCCGCCGGTGCCTCGGGGAGATGCCCCAAGTGGAGATGCGGCGATGAGCCCTGCTCGATCGATCTGCCCCGACATCGAGATGGACCTGGTGGCGAGCGCGACCGGCGACGCCGAGCCCGGCACGCACGAGCGCATCCAGCGCCACCTCGCCCGCTGCGCCCCCTGCCACGACGAGTACCAGCGCTACCGCGCCCTGGAGCACGCCACGGCCCTGCTGCGGGAGGAGGCGCCGCCGCCGGATGTCATCGGGCGCGCGCGAAAGCGGCTGGAGGCGCGCCTGCACGAGCTCCGCCGCCGCACCGTGCTCTACCGCATCTTCCCCTCGCCGCTGGGCCAGGTCCTCATCGCGCTGTCCGAGCAAGGCGCCGTCTTCGCCGTCGAGTACCTCGGCACCCGCGCCGACATCCGCGCCTCGCGCCTGACCCGGCGGACCGACCTGGAGCTGATGGAGGACGGCGCCGAGATCGAGACCCGCTTCCGGGAGCTGATGGAATACCTGGACGGCAAGCGCACCCATCTCGACTGGCCCCTCGACCTGCGCCTGGTCCGCAGCGAGTTCCACCGCGCGGTCCTGGAGGCCACGGCGCGCATCCCCTACGGCGCCGTCACCTCCTACGCCGGGCTGGCCTGCGCCGTCGGCCGCCCCTCGGCCGCCCGGGCGGTGGCCCAGGCCCTGCGCTGGAACCCCCTACCGATCGTCATCCCCTGCCACCGGGTCGTGGGCAGCTCGGGGGCGCTCACCGGGTACGCCGGCAACCGGATCGGGCTCAAGGCGCGGCTGCTCGGCACGGAAGGCGTGCCGACCGTGCGCGCCGGGCGCGTGCCCCAGGTGCCGCGAGGCCGGATGTACGTGGGCTACCCGGAGAGCGAGGAGTACTGCCTGCCCACGTGCTCGTGGCTGGAGCGCGTGGAGCACCCGCACCGGCTGATCCTGTTCGGCAATCGGCAGCGGGCCGAGGCGGCCGGGCGCCGCCCGTGCGCGGATTGCCGGCCGGATCTGCACCCCCTCGCCTCGTGACCGCCGGGGTCCGCCCATGACCGGGCCGGTCCGCGACGTCGTGGTCGTCCGCGACGGCACCCGCATCCACTACCGCCGTCAGGGCCAGGGCCCGGGACTCGTGCTGCTGCACGGCTTTCCGCAGACCGGCCACATGTGGCGCAAGGTCATCCCGGCGCTGGCCGCCCGGTTCACCGTGGTGGCGCCCGACCTGCGCGGCTACGGCGACTCCGACAAGCCGGCCGGCGGCTACGACAAGCGGACGATGGCGCGCGACGTCGTGGACCTGATCGGCGCCCTGGGCCTGGGACCGGTGGTGCTGGTCGGCCACGACCGCGGCGCCCGGGTCGCCCACCGCTTCGCGCTCGACCACCCCGCGCTGCTCACCCACCTCGTGCTGCTGGACATCGCCCCCACCTACGACGTGTTCCAGGCCATGGACGGCCGCTCGGCGCGCCAGCGCTGGCACTGGCTCTTCCACCTGGTGCCGGACCTGCCGGAGGCGCTCCTCGCCGGCCGGGAGGAGGTCTACATCCGGTACCTGATCCGCGCCTGGAGCCTGAACCCGGCCGCGATCGAGGAGGCGGCGATCCAGGAGTACGTGCGCTGCTTCCGCGAGCCCGGCGCCGTGCGCGGGGCGCTGGAGGACTACCGGGCCGGGGGGACGATCGACCTCGAGCACGATGCCGCGGATCGCGACCGGCTGGTGCAGGCGCCGACGCTCGTGCTCTGGGGGGCCGGCCGGGCGCCGCAGGCGGCCGACATGCTCGGCGTCTGGAAGGCGCGCTGCCGGCGCGTCGAGGGCCACGTGGTGGAGGGCTCGGGCCACTTCATCCCCGAGGAGCAGCCGGAGGCCGTCGTGGCCGCGATCCTCGCCTTCACCGCCTGAGCGGCCGGTTTCACGTCGTCCGCCCCGCGGGGTCTCATGGGGTGGAGGAGCCGGGCATGGACCACCTCAGCGAGTACGCCGCGATGGCGCTGGTGAAGGAACGCCACCGGCAGCTCATCGCCGAGGCGCGCGGCGATGCCATCCTGCGCGCCCGGCCCCCGCGCGGCCGCCGCGTGCGGGCCAGCCTGGGCACGGCGCTCATC
>JBBIIW010000367.1:0-3664 GCA_037446305.1 Candidatus Rokuibacteriota bacterium | reverse complement strand
CCCGCCAGGCCTGCGCCTCGTAGCGGTACGGCGCCGTCGGGGGCGGCGTCACGGCGGGGCCGGGGCTACTGCTCGGCGACCGTCGTGGGCACCTGGGTCACGCGCCGCTCGCGGAGCCGGGCGGCCTTGCCCGCCAGCTGGCGCAGGTAGTAGAGCTTGGAGCGCCGGACGCGGCCCCGGCGCACGACCTCCACCCGCTCGATGCGCGGCGAGTGCAGCGGGAAGGTCCGCTCCACCCCCACGCCGTACGAGATGCGGCGCACGGTGAAGGAGGCCCGGGCTCCCTCGCCCCGCCGCCGGATGACCACGCCCTCGAAGACCTGCGTGCGCTCCTTCTCTCCCTCCACGACCCGCACGTGCACGCGGACGGTGTCGCCCGGGCCGAAGCCGTCGCGGTCCTTCCTGAGCTGTCCTGCCTCCACGAGCCGAATGGCATCCATGACGTCGTCCCTCTCTCCTCCTCAACGTTCCTCGGGGGTTTCGCCCAGCTCGAACCGCTCCAGCAACCGCCGCTCCTCCGGGCTCAGGCGCGCCCGGGCCAGCAGGTCGGGCCGCGAGCGCCAGGTGCGCCACAGGGCCTGCTGCCGCCGCCACCGGGCGATGCGAGCGTGGTCGCCCGACAGCAGCACGGCCGGCACCCGCAGCCCCCGGAAGACCTCCGGCCGCGTGTACTGGGGCGGCTCCAGCAGCCCGTCCGCGAACGACTCGCGCTCGGCGGCGCCCGGCGCCCCCAGCACTCCCGGCAGCAGCCGCACGACGGCGTCGGTCACGACCAGCGCCGGCAGCTCCCCGCCGGTGAGCACGTAGTCGCCGATGGACAGCGCCTCGCTGCCCACCAGCTCGCTCACGCGCTCGTCCACCCCCTCGTAGCGGCCGGCCAGCAGGACGAGGTGCCGGGCGCCGGCCAGCTCCCAGGCCACGGCCTGGGTGAACAGCCTCCCGCGCGGATCCATCAGGACCACGCGGGCCTCGGGGGTTCGAAGCGCCTCGACCGCGGCGACGAGCGGCTCCGGCTTCAGGATCATCCCGCCGCCGCCGCCGAAGGGGTAATCGTCGGTGACCCGGTGCGGACCCTCTGCGTAGTCTCGGAGATTGACGACCCGGATGTCAACGAGGCCGCGCTGCCGGGCCCGCCCCAGCATGGACTCCCCCAGGGGGCCCTCCACCATGGCCGGGAACAGGGTGACGATGTCGATCCGCAACGGCCTCTCCCGGCCCCGCGGGCTACAGGTCGAGCAGGCCGGCCGGCGGCCGGATGACCACGCGCCCGCCGGCCACGTCCACGTCCACGACGATCTCCGGCACGGCCGGGATGAGATGCTCGCGCTGAGGCCCCTGGACCACCCAGAGGTCCTGCCCGACACGGGGCTCGATCCGGGCGAGCCGCCCCACCTCCTCGCCGGCCTCCGTGGTGACTCGCGCCCCCGCCAGCTGCCAGGGGTAGAACCGCCCGGGGCCGGGGGGAACCGCCTCCGCGGCCGGCACCGCCACCAGCCGCCCCACCAGCCGGCGGGCCGCGTCAGCCGTCTCGCACCCCTCGAGCGCCAGGAGCACCGCGTCGCCCTGGCGGCGCACCCCGCTCACGCGCCGCGGGAGCCGCTCGTCCAGGGCCGGGTCCCAGATCACGCAGCGGTCGAGCCGGTCGAAGCGCTGCGGGTGGTCGGTCAGCGGGGCCACGCGGACCTCGCCGCGCAGGCCGTGGGGACGGACGATCTCACCGATGGCGACCAGCGGCTCGCTACTCAATGATCTCCAGGACGGCGCGCTTCTTCAGCTTGGTGGCGTAGGCGTTGAGGATGGTGCGGATGGCGCTGGCCGTGCGCCCCTGCTTGCCGATCACCTTGCCCAGGTCCCCCGGTGCCACCCGCAGCTCGATCACCGTCACGCTGCCCCCCTCGACCTCGGTCACCCTGACGCCGTCCACGTCGTCCACCAGAGCCTTCGCAATGTGCTCCACCAGCTCCCGCATGGCCCTGCCACTCCACCTGCGCCTGCTGCGCTAACCTTCCGTCACGTTCTCCATCAGCCGCTTCACCGTGTTCGAGGGCTGGGCCCCCCTGGCGATCCATGCCTGCGCCCGGGCCCGATCGATCTTCACGGTCGGTGGCTGGGTCAGCGGGTCGTAGTGGCCGATGATCTCGAGGAACCGCCCGTCGCGCGGCGAGCGGGAGTCAGCCACCACCACCCGGTAGCTCGGCCGCCGCGACGACCCCATCCGTCGGAGTCGAATGGACACTGCCACGGTCTCACCCCCTCTGGGGCAGCCCGGGGATCCGGAGCCGGGCCACCCGGCCCTCCATCCCCCTGAGCTGCTTCATCATCTTCCGGAGCTGCGCGTACTGCTTGAGCAGCCGGTTGACGTCCTGCACGCTGGTGCCGCTGCCGCGCGCGATGCGCTGGCGGCGGCTGCCGTTGATGATCTCCGGCCGGCGGCGCTCGTCCGGCGTCATGGACAGGATGATGGCGTCGAAGCGCCCGAGGTCGGCCTGCTCGGCGTCCAGCTCGGAGGTGACGCCCTTGAGCTGCTTGCCGAAGGGCAGCAGGCCGAGGATCTGATCGAGCGGCCCCATCTGGCGCAGCTGCCGGAGCTGGTCCCGGAAGTCCTCCAGCGTGAAGGCGTCCTCGCGCAGCTTGCGGGCCAGCTCCTCGGCCTTCTTCTCGTCCACCGCTTCCCGGGCCTTCTCGACCAGGGAGAGCACGTCGCCCATGCCCAGGATGCGCGAGGCCACCCGGTCGGGATGGAACGGCTCCAGCGCGTCCAGCTTCTCGCCGGTGCCCACGAAGGCGATCGGGCGGCCGGTCACCTGGCGGACGCTGAGGGCGGCGCCGCCGCGGGCATCGCCGTCCATCTTGGTGAGGATCACCGCGTCCAGGCCGACCGCCTGGCTGAACTTCTCGGCCACGCCCACGGCGTCCTGGCCGGTCATGGCGTCCACCACCAGGAGCACGTGATGTGGCTTGACCTCGGCCCGGATCCGCCGCAGCTCCTCGAGCATGGGCTCGTCGATGTGCAGGCGGCCGGCGGTGTCCAGGATCAGCGGCGTCAGGCCCCGCTCGGCCGCCTCGCGCCGGGCCTGGGCGCAGATCTCGAGCGGCGTCTGGCCCGCGGCGCCGACGACGGGCAGGCCGAGCTGCGCGCCCAGCGTGCGCAGCTGGTCCTGCGCGGCCGGCCGGTAGGTGTCGGCGGCGGCCAGGATGGGGTGCTGGCCCTGCCGGCTGAACCAGCGTGCCAGCTTGCCCGCCGTGGTCGTCTTGCCGGAGCCCTGCAGGCCGATCAGCATGATGATCGTCGGCGGGTGGGGCGCCGGCGCCAGCCGGTGGCCGCTTCCCCCCAGCAGCTCGACCAGCTCGTCGTGCACGATCTTCACGACCTGGTGGGCGGGGGTGAGCGACTGGAGCACTTCCTGCCCGACCGCCCTGGCGCGCACGCGCTCGATGAAGCCCCGGACGACCTTGAAGTTGACGTCCGCCTCCAGGAGCGCCACCCGCACCTCGCGGAGGGCTTCCTGGATGTTGTCCTCGGTCAGCCGGCCCCGGCCGGCCAGGCGGTCGAAGACGCTCTGCAGTCGCGTGCTGAGCGAGTCGAACATGGGAACACTCCACTCTAGGCAAGGCCGAGGGGAATTTCAACCGGCCGCGGCGCGGGGGGCGCCCGGCCGGCGGA
>JBBIIW010000366.1:0-3692 GCA_037446305.1 Candidatus Rokuibacteriota bacterium | reverse complement strand
GGCGCCGGCGCCGGCCCGGTGCGTGGTGTGCGCGGCGCCCTCCGAGGACCTGATCTGCGAGCCGTGCCGCGCCCGCATCCGCGGCGAGGCCGTCGAGCGCAAGCAGCGCGAGGAGCGGGCGGGCCGCGGCTGAGGAGGGCAGGATGCTCGTGGGCGACGTGATGCAGACGCGGCTGGTGACGGTCGCCCCGGACACCCCGCTCTCGCAGGCCAGGGCCCTGCTCGGCCGGCGGGGGATCCGCCACCTCCCCGTCGTGGAGGGCGACCGCCTGGTCGGCATCGTCTCCGACCGCGACCTCAAGCGGGCGGCGGCCCTGCCGCCTGCCGCGCCGGAGGACCCGCCGGTCAGCGCGATCATGACCCGGCGGGTCTTCACCATCGCGCCCTCCTTCCCGGTGGAGGAGGCCGCGCGAATCATGGTGGCCGAGAAGATCAGCGCCCTGCCGGTGACCGAGGCCGGCTCGCTGGTCGGCATCGTCACCGAGACGGACGTGCTCGATCTCTTCGTCCGGGCCCTGGGAGCCGGCGAGCCGTCCAGCCGGCTGGACGTGGAGCTGGGGGAGCGCGAGTCGGCGCTGGCCGAGGTCGTGGCCGCCGTGGAGCGCGCGGGGGCGCGGATCGCCAGCATCGTGACGCTGGCCAACCGGCGGGGACTCCGGGAGGCTATCATCCGGGTGAGGACGATCAATCCCGCGCCCGCCGTGGAGGGCCTGCGCGCCGCCGGCTACGCCGTGCGGGACGCCCATCGCGCCCCGCGGTGAGCGAGCGAGGAGGACCGGGTGGGGTTCATCCTCCGGATCCTGATCAACGCGGTGGCGATCTACCTGGCGGCCGCGATCCTGCCCGGCCTCGAGATCCGGGGGCTGCTGGCGGCGCTGGGGGCCGGGCTGGTCCTGGGGCTCGTCAACGCGGTGGTGCGCCCCGTGCTGGTGGTGCTGACACTGCCGGTGACGCTGCTCACGCTGGGGCTGTTCCTGTTCGTGCTCAACGGTCTCTGTCTCTGGCTGACGGCCCTCGTCGTGGACGGCTTCGAGGTGGCCGGCTTCTGGTCGGCCGTGCTCGGGGCCCTGATCGTCAGCGCCGTCTCCTGGCTCCTGACGGCCTTCGTCAGCGACCGCGGCCGCGTGGTCGTCCTCACCCGGCGCGTGTAGCCCGGCGGGCGCGCGCGGTCCGGCTGGGGCGCTGCCTCCCCAGCGGCCGCGGGCCGCGTGCCGGCAACTGGCTGGAAATCCAGCCCTCGGCGCTGGCACCCCCCTTGCTCCGCTCACCGGGGCATGAGCCTGGAGAAAGGGTCGAGGACGACGCTGTCGCGCGAGGAGGGGTACCGGTTCCGGGTCCGCTTCGACCTCGAGGGCATGGGCGAACTGATCGCCGACGAGCCGGCGCCGCTCGGCGAGGGGCGCGGGCCGGATCCCTCGCGCTTGCTGGCGGCCGCCATCGGCAGCTGCCTGGGGGCGAGCCTCCTCTACTGCATGGGGCGCGCCCGCCTTCCGGTCGAGGGCCTCGAGGCCACCGTCGATGTGCTGATCGGGCGCAGTCCCGAGGGGCGCCTGCGCATCCGGGGCATGGAGGCGCGCCTGAGCCCCGCCGTGCAGGCCGACGTGCGCGCGCGGATGGGCCGCTGCGTGGAGGTGTTCGAGCAGTTCTGCACGGTCACCGAGAGCGTGCGGCAGGGCATCCCGGTGACGGTCCGCGTGGAGCCGGTGGAGGTGGTCCCGGCGTGAGGGGCGTGGCGGCGGCGCTGGTGCTGCTGGCGATGGCCGGCGGGGCATGGGGGCAGGCCCGGCAGCGGGCGCTCTCGGCGCCCGACCCCCTGGCCACGAAGGGCGAGCAGGTCTTCAGGGACCAGGGCTGCTACGGGTGCCACACCGTGGGGGCCTTCGGCACGCCGATCGGCCCCGACCTCTCGCACATCGGGGCCCGCTACTCCCGCGGCGAGCTGGTCCGCTGGCTGCGCGACCCCCAGGCGCGGCGCCCGGCCCACATGCCGCGGCTCGACCTGACGGAGGACGAGATCCAGGCGGTGGCGCAGTTCCTCGCTGCGCTGGAATGATCGTTCTCGTCCTCAACTGCGGCAGCTCCTCCCTGAAGTTCGCCGTCCTGGCCGTGGGCGACGGCGAGCCCCGGCGCCTGGCCGGCGGCAGCGTGGCGCCGCTCGGGGAGCGGGCCGTCCTCACCCTCGAGCGCGAGAATCAGGCGCCGCAGCGCCTGGCCCGGGCCGTGCCGGACTACACGGCCGCCGTGCGGGCCGCGCTGCAGTGGGTCGCCGAGGCCGTGGGCTCGGGGCGCGTGGCGGCGGTCGGTCACCGCGTCGTCCACGGCGGGGCCCGCTTCCGCGAGTCCGTGGTGCTCGACGACGCGGCGATCGCCGCCCTGGAGGCGCTGGAGACGCTGGCGCCCCTGCACAACGGGCCCAGCGTGGCCGGCATCCGCGCCGCCCGGAAGGCGCTCGGGCCCCGGCTGCCCATGGTGGCCGCCTTCGACACCGCCTTTCACGCCACGATCCCCGAGCACGCCGCGCGCTACGCGATTCCCCACGACCTGGCCGAGCGGCACGGCATCCGCCGTTACGGCTTCCACGGCCTGGCCTTCCGCTCGGTGGTGGACGCCTACGCGCGGCACGCCGGCCGCCAGGACGCCGCGCTGGTCGGCCTGCACCTGGGGGCCGGCTGCTCGGCGGCCGCCATCCGGGGCCGCCGCTCGCTCGACACCTCCATGGGGCTCACGCCCCTGGAGGGCCTGGTGATGGCCACGCGCTCGGGCGACCTCGACCCCGGGCTGATCCGCTACCTGGCCGAGCGGGAGGCGACCACCTGCGACGAGGTCGAGCGGTGGCTCAACCACCGCTCAGGGCTGCTCGGCCTGTCCGGCCTGAGCGCCGACATGCGCGAGCTGCTCGCGCGGGAAGCGGACGATCCGCGGGCGCGGCTGGCCGTGGACGTCTACTGTTACCGGGCGCGGAAGTACGTCGGGGCCTACCTGGCCGCGCTGGGCGGCGCCGAGGCCGTCGTGTTCAGCGGGGGGGTGGGCGAGCACGCCCCGGCGGTGCGCGCGCGCATCGCCCGCGGGCTGGACGTCTTCGGGCTGCGGCTGGACGCGGCCCGCAACGAGGCGGCCGTCGGGCAGGTGGCCCGGATCAGCGCCGACGGCGCCGGGCTGGCCGCGTGGGTGATCCCGGCCGACGAGGCTCGCGTGATCGCCGAGGAGACGGCGGCCTGCCTGGGCCGCTCCCGATGACCTCCGCGTCCGGACACGCGGGGCCGCCGCACGGGGAGGAGGCCGTCACCACGCCGGCGCCCGCCCCCGGCCCGTTCCGCCGCCTGCTGGTGCCCGTGGACTTCTCGCCGCCGTCCGAAGCGGCCTGGGCGGTGGCCCGGCGGCTGGCCGGGGCGGTGAGGGCCGAGGTGCTGCTGCTGCACGTGACCGTGGAGGCGCCGCTCTACGCGGAGGGGCCCTTCACCGGGGCCCGGGCCCGGGACTTCTACGCGGCCGCGCGGGCCTGGGCCGAGAAGACGCTGGAGCAGTGGGCGGCCGCCGCGCGCGCCGAGGGCCACGCCGTGCGCACGCTCGTCCGCACCGGCGCGCCCCACCGGGAGATCCTGGCCGTGGCCGGGGAGGCCGGGATCGACCTGATCGTGATCGGCACCCACGGGCGCGGCGGTCTCGAGCGCGCGCTCATCGGCAGTGTCGCC
>JBBIIW010000365.1:0-3700 GCA_037446305.1 Candidatus Rokuibacteriota bacterium | reverse complement strand
CGGCCCGGGCCCCCGCCTCCTCCGCGCGCACGCGCGGCAGCCCCAGGGCGCCGCCCAGCACGCCGGAGCGCAGGTGGGCGTGGCGGCCGATCAGCACGTTGTCCAGCGCCGACAGGCGGCGGAACACCTCGGTGTTCTGGAAGGTGCGGGCGATGCCCCGGCGGGCGATGGCGTGCGCGGACAGCCCCACCAGCTCCTGGCCCCGGAAGGTGATGTGGCCGGCCGCCGGCCGGTAGAGTCCGGTGAGGATGTTGAAGACGGTCGTCTTGCCCGCCCCGTTGGGCCCGATGAGGGCGAAGATCTCGCCCTCATCGACCCCGAGGTCCAGGCCGTTCAGCGCCGTCAGGCCTCCGAAGCTGATCCGCAGGCCGCTGACGGTGAGCAGCCGCGTCACTCGCTCTTCAGCCAGTCGGTCAGGGGCGTGAAGCGGCCCTTCTCCACCCGGACCCAGAAGCCCTGCTTCTGGGTCTCGTGGTCGGGTCCGATCGTGATGGGCGGCAGGATCCCGCTCTCCCAGCCCTTGATGGACTCCAGCGCCGCGATCAGACCCTCGCGCGTCAGGGCCCGGCCGGCCCGCCGGGCTCCCTCGGTGAAGAGCATGGCCGCGAAGTAGCCCGAGAGCGAGTAGCGGTTGGGCTCGTTGCGGGCGAAGTACGTCTTCATGTGCTCGCGATACTGCCGCACGCCCGGCAGGTCGGAGGTCAGCGGATCGGGCCAGAGCGACAGCCCCTCCACGCCCTCGGCGGCATCGCCGGCCAGGGCCAGGTAGCGCTCGTCGGTCAGCGGGCCCGAGGAGACCATGAGCGTCTCCGTCCACCCGATCTTCTGCCGCTCCTTGAGCGCCTGGGCGCCGGGGCCGGGGGTGAGCACCAGGAACGTCACCGCCGGCCGGGCCGTCTGGAGCTTGGCCACCTGCGCGCTGACGTCGGTCGCCCCGCGCTTGACGGGCTCGGCGGCGACCAGCTTGAGCCCGTGCCGGCCCAGGTCCTTCTCGAAGGCGGCCACGAACGACTTGCCGTACTCGTCGTCCTGGTACAGCGCGGCGAACGTCCGGTACTTCCGCTGGCCGGCCAGGTAGTCGATCATCATGCGCGACTGCCGGTCGTAGAGCGTCATGCCGCTGAAGACGTACTTGCGGCCGCGGGTGACCGGCGATCCCTGGAACGGGAACAGCAGCGGCACCCTGCGCTCCTCCAGGTAGTCCAGCGTCGCCACCACCGGCGGCGTGCCCTGGGGGGCGATGACGGCGAAGATGCCGTCCTGCTCCACGAGCTTCTTGGTGTTGGCCAGGGCCTCCTGCGGCTTGTAGCCGTCGTCGTAGTACACCGTGCGGACCTTGCGGCCGTGGATGCCGCCGGCGTCGTTGACGGCCTTGAAGTAGAGGTCCACGCCGTACCGGGTGGCCTGCTCGCCGGTGAAGGCCAGCGGGCCCGAGAACGAGTTGGAGCAGCCGAGCACGATCTCGGTGTCCGTCACGCCCGGCTGGGCGGCGGCGGGCGCGGCGGCCACCACGGCCAGCGCGACGAGCGTCAGGCGCGCGATCCAGGTCCTCATGAGGTCCTCCTCCGCAGGGCGCCGGCGATCCCGCCGGGCATGAACAGCATGCAGGCGATCAGGATGAGGCCGAAGACGAGCGGCCGGTAGTGCTGGGCGGCAGCCAGGACGTCGTGCAGGACCGTGACGACCGCCGCGCCCACCACCGAGCCCGGGACGGAGCCGAGCCCGCCCAGGATGATCATGACGACGAAGTCGACGGAGAGGAACACGTCGAAGGCGTCCGGCGAGAGGTGCCCGATGAGGTAGGCGAAGAGCCCGCCGGCCACGCCGGTGTAGAAGGCCGACAGCCCGAAGGCCACGGTCTTCCAGGCCGCCACCGGCACGCCGCTGGCCTGGGCCGCGATCTCGCTCTCCCGGATGGCCAGCAGCGCCCGGCCCACGCGCATGCGCGTGAGGTTCACGGCCGCGGCCGTGAGCAGCGCCGCCACCGCCGCCGCCAGGTAGTAGAGGGCCCGGTCGCCGGCCAGCGCCCAGGGCCCCAGCCAGGCCGGCGGCACCTTGAGGCCGTCGGCCCCGCGCGTGAGGGATTCCAGATTGAGGATGGCCTCCGTCACCACGAACCCGAAGGCCAGCGTGGCCATGGTGAGGTAGAGGCCCTCCAGGCGCAGGCACGGGATCCCCAGCGCCACACCCACCACCGCCGTCACCGTGCCGGCGGCCAGCAGCACCAGCGGGGCCGGCAGCGCGGCCGCATGGAGCCCCAGGATGGCCGCCGTGTAGGCCCCGATGGCCAGGAAGCCGGCGTGGCCGAAGGAGAGCTGGTGGGTGTAGCCCGACAGCAGGTTCAGGCCGATGGCGACGATCGCGTTGACGAGCACGAGGCTGGCCAGGAACACGAAGTACCGGGGCGCCACCAGCGGCCAGGCCGCCACGGCGACCAGCACTCCGGCCAGCGCGGCCCGCCGCATCAGACCTTCCGCACCTGCACCCGGCCCAGCAGCCCCGCCGGCCGCACGACCAGGATGGCGATGAGCAGCAGGAAGGGCACCGCGTAGCGGATGCCGGAGGGCAGGTAGAGCGGGGCCAGGTTCTCGATGACGCCCAGGAGCATGCCCCCCAGGACGGCGCCCGGCATGGAGCCGAAGCCGCCGAGCACGGCGGCGGTGAAGCCGCTGATGACGATCAGGCCCATCTTGGTGGACAGGAAGGTGACGGGGGCGATCAGGACGCCGGCCACGGCCCCGACGGCGGCGGCCAGCATCCAGGAGGCGGTGAACACGCGCTCGACGCTGATGCCCATCAGGCGCGCGGCCCGCTGGTTCTGCGCCACCGCGCGCATGGCCCGGCCCAGGCGCGTGCGCACGAAGAGCAGGTAGAGGCCCAGCATGAGGGCCAGCGAGGCCCCGATGATCCCCAGCGAGACCGGGCTCAGGCGGGCGGCGCCCACCACCAGGGGCCGGCTGGGGAAGAACGACGGGAAGGGAAAGTCGTCGTGGGTCCACACGAGGCCGGCCAGGGCGCGGAGCACGAGGGCCAGGCCCAGCGTGATGATGAGCACGTCCCAGTGGGTGGCCGCGATCGAGCGGCGGATGACGAAGCGCTCCAGGAGCCAGCCCAGCGCCGCCGAGCCGGCGACGGCGGCCACGACGGCGACCAGCAGGGGCGCGCCCGCCTGGTGGACCGTCCAGGCCAGGAAGGCCGACACCATGAGCATCTCGCCCTGGGCGAAGTTCAGCGTCCGGGTGGCGTTGTAGATGATGACCAGGGCCAGGGCCATGAGCGCGTACACGCTGCCGGTGGCCAGCCCCGACACGACGACGTGGACGAGGGTCGCCGTGCTCATGGCGCCGGCCGTGGACGGATCGAGTCTCCGCGCGCGCGCCGGGGGGGCACGCTGATGACCTCGAAGCGGCAGGCCGGCGCCCCGGCGGCCGCGCAGGCCGTCTCCCGCGCGGGTCGGGGCCGCGCGAACAGGCTGGCCGCGACGGCGTCCAGCACTCCCCGCAGCAGGTGGCAGACCGGCCCCGCCGCCGGGCCGTGGGCCTCGGCGAAGGGCGAGTTGGCGACGGCGAGCACCAGGCGGTCGGGCCCCAGCTCCTCCACGGTGAAGCGGCCCCAGCCGATGGCCGTGCCGGCGGCGGCCAGCGCCTCCACGCGCTCGGCCACCGTCCCCGTGAGCGCCGCGGCCACCCGGGCGCCGCCC
>JBBIIW010000364.1:0-3701 GCA_037446305.1 Candidatus Rokuibacteriota bacterium | reverse complement strand
CCCGCACCAGCGCGACGTCGCGCGGCACGGCGGGCCCGTCCTCGAGCGTGACGCCCCGGCGCCAGCGCGGCAGGGCGCCCGGGGTCACCCGTCCCGCCACCTCGACCTCGTAGACACGGGGCAGGCCGTAGCGCGGATGGAGGAGGCGATGCGTCAGGGCGCCGTCGTTGGTCAGCAGCAGCAGTCCCTCCACGTCGGCGTCCAGGCGCCCGACCGGATACAGGCGGGCCGCGCCCGGCACGAGGTCGGTCACGACCGGCCGCCCGCCGGGATCGCTGCGGGCCGAGAGGTACCCCCGGGGCTTGTGCAGGAGGACGTAACGCCGGCCCTCCGGGCCGGGCAGGGGCTGCCCATCCACCGTGATGCGGTCCACGGCCGGATCCGCCACCACGCCCGGCTCGCGCACCACGTCGCCGTTGACGGCGACGCGCCCGGCGGCGATCAGCCGATCAGCGCCCCGCCGCGACGTCAGGCCCGCCCGGGCCAGGACCTTGTTCAACCTGAGCTTGGCCATCGGCCACTCCGGCCGTCGCCGTCTCGGGGATGACCAGCTCGCCCTCGACCCGCGGCAGGTCGTCCAGATCGCGCAGCCCGAAGGCCACCAGGAACTCCCGGGTCGTCTCGTAGAGGAAGGGCCGCCCCGGGGCCTCCTTGCGGCCGGCGATGCGGATGAGCCGCCGCTCCAGCAGGCTCTCGAGCACCCCGTCGGAGTTCACGCCGCGGACCGCGTCCACCTCGGGGCGCGACACCGGCTGGCGGTAGGCGATGATGGCGAGAGTCTCCAGGGCCGGCCGGGACAGCCGCTGGCGCGTCCGCGTCCGGGCCAGCCGCATGAGCCAGGGCGCGTAGTCGGGCCGGGTGACCATCCGGTAGCCGCCCCCGACCTCCACGATGGCCAGGGCCCGCCCCTCGACGTCGTACCGCGCGCGCAGCTCGTCCACGAGGGCTCGCGCCTCGTCTACGCCGGCCAGGTCGAGCACCTCCCGGATGCGCTCGGCCTCCAGCGGGGTGTCGGTGGCGAACAGCAGGGCCTCGACGACGTCAGTGGGCATCGGCACCGCCGGCATCCTCCTTCCCGTTGCGCCGCTCGAGGACGATCTCGCCGAACAGCTCGGTCTGCTGAGCCCGCAGGTGGCCCAGACGGGCCAGCTCCAGGATGGCCAGCAGCGTGACCACCACCTCGGGCCGGCGCGGCTCGGCGCCCAGGAGCGACGAGAAGAGCAGCGACCAGGTGTCGCGCAGCACGGCCAGGATCTCCGTCATCCGCTCGAGCACGGACAGGGGTTCGGGCGCCACCTCGCGCGGGCGCCGGCGCCGCTGCTCGTCGATGAGCCGCGCCAGCGCGCGCTCCAGCAGGTGCACCGAGAGGTCCTCCAGCGGGATGTCGTCGGGGAGCGGCAGCTCGCTGGCCGGGCGGCCCCAGATCCTGGCCTGTTCGGCCTCGCGCGCGGCCAGCCAGCCGCCGAGCGCTTTCACCCGCGCGTACTCGCGCAGGCGCTCCTCCAGCTCCTCCCGCACGGCCTGCGCCTCGTCGTCCAGCTGCTCCTCGGTCTCGTCCGGCGGCACCAGCAGTCTCGACTTCAGGTACACCAGCGTGGCGGCCATGACGAGATAGGCGCCGGCCATCTCGAGATCCTGGAACTCCATGGCCTCCAGGTGGGCCAGGTACTGGTCGGTGATGGTGCGGACCGGCAGGTGGGCGAGATCGATCTCGCTGGTGCGACAGAGGTGCAGCAGCAGGTCGAGCGGACCCTCGAACTCGCCGACGCGGAGGGTCAGCGCGGCGGTGGCCGGCGTGGCCGCGCCCATCATGGGGCCAGCGGCGCCACCCGCCGGACCTCCTCCATCGTCGCCTGCGCCACGCGGCGCGCCCGCGCCGAGCCCTCCCGGAGGATCTCCACCACCCGGTCCGGCTTCTCGGCGAACGCCTGCCGCCGCTCCCGGATGGGCGCCAGGACCGGCTCCATGTGCCCCAGCAGCACCTCCTTGCAGTCCAGGCAGCCGATGCCGGCAGTCCGGCAGCCGGTGGCGACGTACTCCCGTTCGGCGGACGGGGTGAAGATCCGGTGCAGGTCGAAGACGGGGCAGACGTCGGGGTTGCCGGGATCGGAGCGCCGCTTGCGGGCCGGGTCCGTGACCATCGGCCGGACCTTCTGCCGCACGGCCTCGGCCGTGTCCGAGAGGTAGATGGCGTTGCCGTACGACTTCGACATCTTCCGGCCGTCGGTGCCCGGCACCTTCGGGATCTGCGTGAGCTTGGCCTGCGGCTCCGGGAAGACCTCCCCGAACACGTGGTTGAACCGCCGGGCCACCTCGCGGGTCAGCTCGACGTGCGGCACCTGGTCGATGCCCACCGGCACCCAGCGCGGCCGGTACATCAGGATGTCGGCCGCCTGCAGCAGCGGGTACCCGAGCAGCCCGTAGGACGGCGACTCCAGGCCCAGCTGCTCGACCATTTCCTTGTAGGTCGGCACGCGCTCCAGCCAGCCCACCGGGACGATCATCGAGAACAGGACGTGCAGCTCGGCGTGCTCCGGCACCCAGGACTGCACGAAGATCGTGGCGCGCTGGGGGTCGAGGCCGGCCGCCAGCCAGTCGGCCACCATCTCCACGGTATCGCCCGGGATCGTGCGCACGGCCTCGGCGTCGGTGGTCAGGGCGTGCCAGTTGGCGACGAAGTAGAAGCAGTCGTAGTCGTCCTGCATCCGCACCCAGTTGTCGAGCGCGCCCAGGTAGTTGCCGAGGTGAATCTTGCCGGTGGGACGCATCCCGGACAGCACGCGGTCCCTGCTCATGTCGGCGGCCTGCCCTCCCACGCCTTCGCCGTGCGAACGAACACATAGTACGCGTAGAGCGCGGCCAGCAGAAGCCCTTTGCGGCCGTCGAGGAAGCCGGCCCGCAGCACGTACATGGACAGGAACCGCCCCAGCGGTCGCAGCAGCAGGGCGGCCGTGCCCGGCCGGCGGCCCGCCCGCAGCCGCTCCCTGGCGGCCAGCGTCGCGTAGCGGTTGGCCCGCTCGACGAAGTCGCCGACGCCGGCGTAGCTGCGGTGGACTAGGTGCCCGCGCAGGCGGCCGACCGAACCGTCCACCCGGACCGCCTCGTGCACGTCGCGCTCGACGAAGCGCCCCCGGCCCCGGCGGAACAGCCGGAGCTGCCAGTCGGGGTAGAGCCCCCCGTGGCGCATCCACTGCCCCAGGAACACGTTGCGGCGGGGCACCGCGTAGCCGGCGTGCGCGGGCGCGCCGGCCAGGAGGGCCTGGATCTCCTCGCGCAGCGCCGGGGAGACTTCCTCGTCGGCGTCCAGCGACAGCAGCCAGTCGCCGGTGGCCTGGGCCAGCGCGAAGTTCTTCTGGGCGGCGAACCCCGGCCAGGGCCGGACCAGCACGCGGTCGGTGAACTCGCGGGCGATCTGCACCGTCTTGTCGCGCGACTCGGCGTCCACCACGACGATCTCGTCGGCCCAGGCCACGCTCTCCAGGCAGCCGCGCAGCCGCTCCTCCTCGTCCAGCGTGATCACCACGGCCGACAGGCGGCCGGCCGCATTCATGCCAGCAGGTCGCCCACGGCGTCGGCCACCGCCTCGACCGGGATCCGCTCCACGCGGCGGCCGGCGCCTTCCAGCGCGCGGTGGCCCCGGCCGTAGGGCCCGTTGCGCTCGGCCCGGCTCGGGCCGTAGAGCCCCACGCAGGGACGGCCGA
>JBBIIW010000363.1:0-3710 GCA_037446305.1 Candidatus Rokuibacteriota bacterium | reverse complement strand
AGCCGTCGCCGAGCGTGGCCACCCGGCGGAGCGCCGCCGGCGTGTCGCCGCCGATCCAGATCGGGATGGTGCCCCGCGCCGGCTTGGGCGCGAAGCCGACGGGGTCGAACCGGAAGAACCGGCCGGCGAAGGCCGGGCGCGCCTCCGTCCAGCAGGCCCGCAGGACGCGCAGGGCCTCGTCGCTCCACGCCCCGCGCCGGTCGTAGTCCCCGCCCAGCAGCTCGATCTCCTCCCGCATCCACCCCACGCCGGCGCCCAGGATGACGCGTCCGCCCGCCAGGTGATCGAGCGTGGCCAGCATCTTGGCCAGCAGCACCGGGTGGCGGTGGGGCAGGACGAGCACGCTCGTGCCCAGCCGGATGCGCTCGGTGGCGCCGGCGATCAGCCCCAGCACGGTGAGCGGCTCCAGGAAGGGCGCGTCGGGCGGCAGCGGGAACTCGCCGGTCGGGCTGTAGGGATAGCGGGAGCGGATCGTGACGGGCAGGACCACGTGGTCGCTCGCCCACAGGGCGTCGAAGCCGAGGTCCTCCATGTGGCGGGCGAAGCCCAGCACGGTGGCCCGGCCGGCGGCCGGCCCGTACACCGGCAGGTGGCAGCCGAACTCCATGCTAGTCGCCGGTGGCGTGGACGAGGCGGTCGCGGAGGGCGCCGGACTGGATGAGGCCGGCCAGGCGCGCGCGCTGCATCTTGCCGCTCGAGGTCTTGGGGATGGTGCCGGCCCGGACCAGCAGGACGCGGGCCGGCCGGTGCCCGCGCGCGTGGTGCACGCGCCGGACGATCTCGGCCACCAGCTGGTGGTAGGTCTCGTGCGGCGCGGCGTCGTCGCGCACCTCGGCCACGACGTGCAGCCGCTGCGTCGCCGTCCGGGGGCTCTCCACGCCGACCGCCGCCGAGTAGCGCACGCCGGGGACGTTGTCCACCACCTCCTCGATGTCGGTGGGGACGAGGTTCTGCCCGCCCAGGATGATGACGTCCTTGAGCCGGCCCGACACGTAGAGGTTGCCGTCGGCGTCGAGGAAGCCCAGGTCGCCCGTGCGCAGCCAGCCGTCGGGGCTCAGCACCCGGCGCGTGGCCTCGGGGTTGTTGTGGTACCCCAGCATGACCCCGGGGCTCTGCACGCAGATCTCGCCCTCGACCAGCGGCGGCAGCGGCAGCGGGGCGGCGCCGGCCGGGGCGTCGGCCTCGTCCCGGGGCGGCGTGATGCGCAGGGCGACGCCCCGGCAGGGCGGGCCGACGGACACGAAGCGCCCGGTGGGATCGAGGCGCACCGGCACGCCGAACGGCCAGATGGCCACGGCCAGGGTGGCCTCGGCCAGGCCGTAGCAGGGCGCGATCGTGGTCTTGACGCCGAAGTGGTCCTCGAAGGCCTCGATGGTGCTGAGCCGGACCGGCTCGGCGCCGGAGAGCGCGGCCCGGAGGCAGGTGAGGTCCAGGCCGGCCGGGTCGCGGACGTTGCGCACGCAGTTGCGGTAGCCGAAGTCCGGCGACACCGTGAACGTGGCCCGCACGTCGCTGATGAGCTGCAGCCACTGGCGCGGGTTGCGCAGGTCGGGCGGCAGCAGCCAGAGCGGGATGCCGGCCAGCGGCGGCGTGAAGGCGCAGCCGATGAGCCCCATGTCGTGGTAGAGCGGCAGCCAGGAGACGACGCGGTCGCCGGCCGTGACGCCGGCCGCCTCCGCCATCATGAGGCACGTGCTCACGACGTTGCGGTGCGTGAGCATGACGCCGCGCGGATGCCCCGTGCTGCCCGACGTGTACTGGATGAAGGCCACCTGCTCGGGGCTCGGCTCGGGCAGTCCGGCGGCCGGCGAGGCCGCCTCCAGATCGGGCGGCTCCAGCACGGCCCGGACCTCGGGCGCCCGGGCGACGCTCTCGTCCACGCTCTTGCGGAACCAGCCGATGGTGGCGACAGCCACCGCTTGCGCGTCGCGCAGGATGCTGGCGGTGCCCTCCACGCCGAGGGTGGGGTAGAGGGGCACGGGCACGGCGCCCAGGCGCAGCGCCCCCACGAAGGTGTAGAAGAACTCGGCGCAGGTCGGATAGATGAGCGCCACCCGGTCGCCGGGCGCCACGCCCGCCGCCCGCAGCCCCGCCGCGTACCGGGCGCTCCGCGCCCAGAGCTGCCCGTAGGTCACGGTCTCGCCGTAGAGGTGGAAGTAGGGACGCTCGGGCCCGAGGGCGGTGCGACGGGCCAGCACCTCCGTCAGCGTCGTCGCGGTGGCGGGGTCGCGGTCAGCCATCCGACCCCGTTCCGGCAACGGATGTGCCGCTCGACGGAGCGACGCCATGGCGCGGCGTCGGGGATGTCACGGGTCGCTATTGTACGTGATGTAGAAGGATCCGGTGGCCAGCGCGATCAGCCGGTCGCCGGCCTCGACCCGGGCCTCCAGCAACGCGATGCGGCGCGTGCGTCCCACCACCCGCGCCCGGCACCGCAGCTCGCCCGCGCCGACCGCGGCCAGGTAGTTGATCTTCACCTCGAGCGTGGCGCACCGCTGCCCCGGGTCGAGGGTGCTGACGACGGCGCCGCCCATGGCCGTGTCGGCCAGCGCGTAGATGGCGCCGCCGTGCACGACCCCGTAAGGGTTGAGGTGCGCGGGGCCGACGGTCAGCGCGAAGACCGCCTGCCCGTCGCCCATCGAGACGGGCCGGAGGCCGAGCAGGCCGACGAAGGCGCCGGGGCCGGGGCCGGCGGCCGTCACCGGGGCAGCTGGATCCGGTCGAAGGCCTCGGCATAGGTCAGCCCGTGGGCCTTGCCGAGCGCCGCGCTCCGCTCGCGGACGCGTGCCTCCACCGCCGCGAAGTCGTCGAACTGACTCCGGTGGCAGGCCAGCGCCGCCAGCTTGAGCGCCATGGTCTCGGTGATGTCCACGACCAGGTGGGGTCGCTCCCACTGCATGAGGTACACCTCGCGGACCTTGTGCGGCTCGTACTCGGGCATCAGCTCCGGAAAGGCCAGGTGGTCGCGGGCCAGCGGGTAGACGCAGTCGAGCACCACGCCGGCCGTGATGCGGTGGTCGCGGTGCGAGGCGTAGAGGTTGTACGTGCGGTGGGGGTTCTGGGTGATGACGAGGTCCGGCCGCCACTTGCGGAGCTGCCGGGCGACGTCGAGCCGCAGCGCCCGCGTGTCCTCGACCTCGCCGTCGTCGTAGCCGAGGAACTCGACGCGGGCCACGCCCAGGGTCCGGGCCGCCTCGCGCTGCTCGCGCTCGCGGATGCCGGCCAGGCGCTCGGGCGTCATGGCCCGGTCGCTGGAGCCCTTGTTGCCGTTGGTGACGATGACGTAGGTCACCTCGGCGCCCTGGCGGACGAACCGGGCCACGGTGCCGGCGGCGCCGAACTCCGCATCGTCGGGATGGGCCGTGACGACCATCACCCGCTCGTACCGCGGCAGCGGCGGCGGCCCCGGCCGCCCGGTCCGCGCGCGGGCTGTCCGTGCTGTGCCCTGGCTGCGCTGTCGTGCCATGCGCGCTCCTCTCGGTTCCCGATGGTCGTCCTCTACTGTACTGCTATAATCCGCGCGGCACCCCATGGCGGAGCGCAGTCGTCCCGGCCTCGTCGTCCCGCTCGCGCTCCTGGCCGGGGCCGGCCTCCTGGTGGTGCCGCCGCTCTCGGCCGGCGCCGTCCGCCTGGCCGGCGTGAGCCTGCTCTGGTGGTACGCGGGGCTCACCGCCCTGGTGGCGGGCGTGCTCGTCGCCCGGCGGCGGTCC
>JBBIIW010000362.1:0-3711 GCA_037446305.1 Candidatus Rokuibacteriota bacterium | reverse complement strand
CAGGCCCGGATCGTGGCGGGCGGCCGTATGGAAGCCCTCGAGGGCGGCGGCGTCCCAGCCCAGCAGGCCCGCCGCGGCCGTGTCGTAGGCCTCGAGGGCCGCCGCGCTGGCCGTCGTCACCGGCAGGTCGTGGAGGTCATGCATGGTCCCCTCCCGCCGGCTTCAGGACGCCGGCCAGCCAGTCCACGGCGTGGCGCTCGGCCCACGACGTGAGCCGCCACGGCCAGCGGCCCTCCAGGAATCCGACGTGCCCGCCGTGAGGGGTGAAGGCGGTCTCGACCCAGGGCGGCAGCAGGTCCGGTGCCGGCAGCGACGCGGCCGGCACGAAGGGGTCGTCGAGGGCGTTGATCAGGAGCGTCGGCCGCCGGATGCGCCCCAGGTACGGGGCGCTGCTGGCCCGGGCCCAGTAGTCGCGCTCGTCGGCGAACCCGTGCACGGGCGCCGTCATGGCCCGGTCGTACTCGGCGAACGTGCGCGCCCGCAGCACGGCCGGCAGGTCCACGAAGCCCGGGTACACGCGCGCCTTCCGCCGGGTCTTGGCCTTCATGGTCCTGAGGAAGCTCCGGGTGTAGACGGCGCGCTGGAAGCCGCGGTCCATCACCGCCGCGCACGCGGTGAGGTCGAAGGGCGTCGAGATGGCCACCGCCCCCTCGACCTGGGGGGGCACGGCCTCCTGCCGCTCCCCCAGCCACTTCAGCAGGACGTTGCCGCCGATGGACACCCCGACCACGCCGAGGTGAGCCTCCGGCTCCTCCGCCAGCAGCGCGCGGACGACGGTCTCCAGGTCGCCGGTGTCGCCCGAGTGGTAGAAGCGCGGCAGCCGGTTCAGCTCGCCGCTGCAGGAGCGGAAGTGCAGCACCACCGCCCGCCAGCCCCGGGCGGCGGCCGCCTGCACCAGCCCCACCACGTAATGGGACCGGCTCGAGCCCTCCAGGCCGTGCAGGACGAGCACCAGCGGGCTGCCGCCGGGGCCGTCGTGCCGGTCGAGATCCACGAAGTCGCCGTCGGCGGTGGTCAGCCGCTGCCGGCGCAGCCGCAGGCGGCGGCGGCGCAGGAGCGGTCCCCAGAGCGTCTGCAGGTGGGGATTCCGGGTCCACCGGGCGGGCCGGAACGCCGTCACGGAGCCTGGATGCCGGTCGCCAGACGCGAGGCCGCCGGGGCCGGTCCAGCCCCGGCGGCACGCGGCGTCACTCCTGGCCCTGGAGCAGCAGCTTGGCCACCTCCGAGGCGATCTCCCGCGCCCGCTGGTCCAGCTGGGCCTCGGTGAGATTGGCGATCGGGTGTGGCATGACCAGGAAGCGGTAGTACGGGACGCCCCACTGCTCGGCCATGGCCCGGCCCGTCACCTCGAACACGTCGGTGACGATGGCGGCGGAGGGGACGCCGGCCTTCTCGAGGAGGATGCCGTCGAGCACACTGCCCGACGAGCAGGACCCTCAGTCGCCGATGCCGGCGACCATGACGTCGCAGGTCCGCCTGACCTCCTCGATGATCTCGTCGTGCGCGGGCACGCTCGAGTTCTTCTTGCGGAACATCCGGGTGCCGGCGGCACCGTGCTCGCGGACCAGCAGGTCGCCGATCTTCTGCAGCAGCCGGTCCGAGTTGAACTTGGTGTTCTCGATCAGGGCGACGCGCTGGCCCTCCAGCGACGAGGGCCGGGGCGCCCACGCGATGGTCTGCGGGCCCGCCTCCGTGGTGGGATCGAGCAGCTCGATCATCGTCTGGCCTCCTGTCGGGGTCCGCGGGCGGCGGCCGCGTCGCGGATGGCGATGGTGACGGCCTGCGAGGAGCGCTTGCTGCCCCAGCCGGGCACGTAGCAGGAGAAGGCGCCCGCCCGGCCGCCCGCCGCGACGACCAGGATATCATCCGGCGTCTCCACCAGCGGCCGCCGCCGCTCCTCGTCGCCCGGCTGGACCTCGCCCGCCATGCGCTGGGTGCGCTTGAGGTGCGCGTGCGAGTTGTGGGTGTGCTCCCAGAGGAAGCGGCGGATCTCCGGCTTGCCCCAGCCGTCGGCGGCGATCGTGCGCATGTGCTCGCCGGCCAGGATGACCATGTACTGCGGCTGGCCCATGACGTTGCCGGAGATGCGCATGTCGTCGGCCAGCGTGGTCAGCACGCCCTCGGCGGTGCGGGAGAGCTGGTTGTAGAACTGGTGCGGCGCCTCGGCGGCCATGACCGTGACCGTGCTCTGCTCGGGCCGGAAGCCGCGCTCCACGTGCAGGGGCGTCCACGGGCTCTCCTCCTCGTTCTCCCCGATCACGTAGGAGAGCTTGCCGGGGTGGCCGAGGGTGCCCCGGTCGAGGGTGCCCGGCCGGGACCCGCACACGTTGCGCATCACCAGGCGGACGGCGCGGCCGATGGTCAGGTTGCTCCGCCAGCCCGGCCCGAACAGGTTGTCGCCGCAGTTGATGTCGAGGGTCCGGCGGATGGGCCCGTTGACCACGATCAGCACGCCGGCGCCGGCCGTGGAGGTCCCCGGGCCGTGGTAGCTCCAGGCCGGGTGGCCGATGGCCTCGATGGCGGCCACGACCACCGGCATGTACTCGGGACGGCACCCGGCCATCACGGCGTTGATGGCCACCTTCTCGGCGGTCACGCGGACGGCGCGGTGCTCGATGAAGGCGATCTGCTGCCCGGGCTCGAGCCCGGCGGCCTCCAGCATGGCCCGCACCCGGGCCTCGGTGGGCGGGACGACCGGCAGGCCGTCCGTCCATCCCTGCTGGAAGCAGAACTCGATGGCGTCGTCGAGGTCGCCGTGGACGGTGTGGCGGGCGGAGGTCAGGGCTGTGGTCATGGGCCGATGCTACGGCCGAACGGGGTGCCGGCTCAACCCTCGATCCGGGCCGTCACCGCGCGCGTGGTGCCGAAGGTGGGCACGATGGCGGAGTGCTTGCCGGGGCCGCCGGCCACGACCACCATGACGTCGTCCGGCGCGGCGGCCAGCGCGAGGCGTGTGCCGGGGGGCTGGTCCCGGAAGCGGGCCGGGTCGATGACGGCGAACCGGGCCAGGTTCTCGGCGCTGAAGGCCTCCAGCGGCACCCGGGCCGCCTCCCAGAACGCCTCCTTCAGGCGGGCCTTGGACCAGCCGCTGTCCGCGATGGTCCGCGCGTGCTCGGGCCCCAGGAGCAGCAGGGGCTCGCCCCCGAGGTAGACGTTGTTGTTGCCGGGGGTGGCCGCCGTCCCGGCCAGAGCCCGCAGCAGGGCGGCGGCCGAGGCGGAGCCGTGGTCGTTGACGTTGTGCGGCGCCTCGGCGCCGCAGACGGTGACGCAGCTGTCCTCGGGCCGGAAGCCGCGCTCGACGTGCAGGGGCTCCCAGGGGGAGGCCTCCTCGTTCTCGGCCAGGCAATAGGCCAGCTTGCCCGGGTGGCCGAGCGTCGCCCGGTCCACGCGACCCGGCGCGGCGCCGCCGACGTTCTGGAGCACCAGCCGCAGGGCCCGTCCGATGACGACGTTCGCCTGCCGTCCACCGCCGAGCGCGTTGCTGCCCGCGTTGACGCCGAGCCGGCGTGCGACCGGCCCGTTGACGATCACCAGCGGCGTGCAGGGGTGCGTGGTCGTCTGGACGGCGTCCAGGTTGAACCGCCGGTCGGCCACGGCCCGGACGGCGGCGACGATGACCGGCAGGTGCTCGGGGCCGGCGCCGGCCAGCGCGGCGTTGGCCGCGATCGCTTCCAGGGTGGCCCGGCCCTGCCGGGGCCCCAGGGTGGCGAC
>JBBIIW010000361.1:0-3713 GCA_037446305.1 Candidatus Rokuibacteriota bacterium | reverse complement strand
AGGGCGAGGAGGGCGCCGGTACCGTCGAGCGCGACGTCGGCCGCGCTGCCGCCCCGGGAGGGGGTGAAGCTCTGGGACGTCTCGTCCACGATCGCGCACGCCACCGACAGGGCCAGGGCGAGCCCGGCCGCGCGCCCGGCCGTCCACCCGCGGCCCGCCGCCAGGGCCCGGAACCACAGGACGGCCAGGACCGCGTACTCGGTCAGGTGGGCTGCCTTGCGCAGCGCGAAGTGCACCGCCTGGACCTGCTGGGGGTCCACATCGGGCCAGAGGGCCCGCAGCAGCGGGACCAGGAACCGGCTCGTGTGCTGGGCGCTGCCGACGTCCGAGGACAGCGTCAGGATCAGCGCCATCCAGAGGAGCGGCGGCAGCCAGATGGCTGGCCGCATCGGACCCATCATAGCCCCCGGCGCCAGCCCCCCGCCCGGCCGGCGCCGAAGCGCGCCGGCCCGGCGGCCCCTGCGTGATAGATTGGGGCCGCCATGCTCGGCGAGATCCTCGATGATCTGCTGACCTCGCCGTCCACCGGCCCCTGCATCACCACCGTCAGACAGTTTCCGGCCCGTCCGGCCGTGCTGGCGCCCTTCCCCTCGTCGCTCGATCCGCGGCTGGCCGAGGCGCTGCGCGGCCGCGGGATCGCGCAGCTCTACTCGCACCAGGCGCGGGCGTGGGAGGTGGTGGCCAAGGGCCAGCACGTGGTGGTCGTCACGCCGACCGCGTCGGGCAAGACCCTCTGCTACAACCTGCCGGTGCTGGAGGCCCTGCTCACCCAGCCCGACGCCCGTGTCCTCTACCTGTTCCCCACCAAGGCCCTGGCCCAGGACCAGCTGGCCGAGCTGGAGGAGATCGCCCGGACCCTGCCCGAGCTGCGGATGTTCACCTACGACGGTGACACGCCGCAGGACGCCCGGCGCGCGGTCCGGGCGCGGGCCAACCTCGTCCTCACCAACCCCGACATGCTGCACTCGGGGATCCTGCCCCACCACACCAAGTGGGCGGTCCTCTTCCAGAACCTCCGCTACGTGGTCATCGACGAGCTGCACGCCTACCGGGGCGTCTTCGGCTCGCACGTGGCCAACGTCGTCCGCCGCCTCCGGCGTCTGTGCCGGCATTACGGTTCGGCGCCCCAGTTCATCATGGCCTCGGCCACGATCGGCAACCCGCGGGAGCTGGCCGAGCGGATCGTCGGCGAGCCGGTGGAGGAGGTCGCCGAGAGCGGCGCGCCGACCGGCGACAAGATCTTCCTCTGCTACAACCCGCCGGTGGTGAACGCCGAGCTGGGGATCCGGGCGCCCTACCTGGGCGAGGCGGCCCGGCTGGCCACCCGGTTCCTGCGCGAGAAGATCCCCACCATCGTCTTCGCCCAGAGCCGGCTCTCGACCGAGGTCCTGCTGACCGCCATCAAGACGGCCGTGGCCGACCGGACGGGCGACGCGGGGATCGTGCGCGGCTACCGGGGCGGCTACCTGCCTACCCGCCGCCGCGCCGTCGAGCAGGCGCTGCGCGCCGGCGAGGTGCTGGGGGTCGTGTCCACCAATGCGCTGGAGCTGGGCGTGGACATCGGGCACCTCGACGTGGCCGTGCTGGCCGGCTACCCGGGCACCATCGCCTCGCTCTGGCAGCAGGCCGGCCGGGCCGGCCGGCGCCGCGGCCCCTCGGCCGCGATCTTCGTGGCCACCAGCGCCCCGCTGGACCAGTTCATGGTCGCCCATCCCGAGTACCTGTTCGGCACCCCGCCCGAGCAGGCGCGCATCAACCCGGACAACCCCTTCATCCTCGCCAGCCACCTGAAGTGCGCGGTCTTCGAGCTGCCGTTCGGGGCCGACGAGACCTTCGGCGGAGTGGACGTCCGCCGCTATCTGGCCGCCCTGGAGGACGAGGGGCTGCTGCACCAGGCGGGCGGCCGGTGGCACTGGGCCTCGGAGACCTATCCGGCCGATCACATCTCGCTGCGCACGGTCACCAGCGACAACTTCCTGGTCATCGACACCACGGCCCGGGACGAGAAGCAGACCAGGCGCCGGCAGATCATCGCCGAGGTGGACTGGGGCAGCGCCTTCGCCACCATCTACCCGAAGGCCATCTACCTGGTGGAGAGCGTGCCCTACGAGGTGCAGGAGCTGCACTGGCGCGAGGACGAGGAGAAGGTGGCCTACGTCAAGCGCGTGCAGGTGGACTACTTCACCGACGCCGTCAGCGCCAGGGGGGTGTGGATCCTGCGGCGGCTGGCCGACCGCGAGCACGCCGCGTACCTGGCCGAGCAGGGCGAGGTGCTGGTGGCCGAGAAGGTGGTCGGCTTCAAGAAGATCAAGATGGGCACCCTCGAGAACGTGGGCTCGGGCGAGGTCGAGCTGCCCCAGCAGGAGATGCAGACGACGGCGGCCTGGCTCACGGTGACGCCCGAGGCGCTGGCCCGGGTCAGCTCCTCCCGCGAGGAGCTGGTGGACGGCCTGCGCGCCGTCGGCTACCTGCTCCACCACCTGGCGCCCATCTTCCTGCTCTGCGACGTGCGCGACCTCGGCTCCTGGCTGGGCGACACCACGCCGGCCCAGGCCGGCGCCGTGGCCACCCGCGAATCCACCCGGCGCCGGCTGCTGGAGGCCGAGCGCTTCAACCCGACCCTGTACCTCTACGACGCCCACGCCGGCGGCATCGGCCTGGCCGAGCGCGTCTTCGAGGTCCTGCCGCTGCTGCTGCGCCGCGGCCTCGACACCCTCGAGGCCTGCTCGTGCCGCGCCGGCTGTCCGTCCTGCGTGGGCCCCGTGAACGAGGTGGGCCGGCGCGCCAAGGCCGTCGCCGCCGCGCTGCTCCGTGAGCTCACCCGCTGAGGGCCGGACGGCCACCCTCGACGACCTGCGCCGGATCATCCGGCGCATCGAGCAGCGCCGCCCGCCGCTGCCGGCGGCCGAGCCGGTGGAGCGGGTCGTGGGGGGCGAGGTGGTGGAGACGGAGGCCGGGCCCCTCGTCGTCGTTCGGCGCGAGTACCCTCTCGGGCACCGGCACGGCCGCCTGCCGCTCGGGCAGGCCCTGGCCATCGGTCCCGAGGCCCTGGAGCTGATCGCGCCCCTGGGCGAGGCGCCGGCCGCGGCGCACGACCTGCTGTTCCTCGACACCGAGACGACGGGCCTGGCCGGCGGCGCGGGCACCTGCGCGTTCCTGGTCGGGGCCGGCTGGGTGGAGGGCGACCGGTTCGTCGTCCTCCAGCACTTCATGCGGGACTTCGACGAGGAGCCGGCCCTGCTGGCCGCGCTGGAGCCGCTGCTGCGCCGGGCCCAGGCCGTCGTGACCTTCAACGGCGCCGGCTTCGACGTCCCGCTGCTGGAAACCCGCTTCGTGATGGCGCGCCGCCGCTGGCCCGGCACGCGCGCGCACCTGGACCTGCTCCGGCCCGCCCGGCGGGTCTGGGCCCGGGGCCTGGACGACTGCCGGCTGGCCACGCTCGAGCGGGAGGTGCTGGGGCTGCTCCGCGAGGACGACGTGCCCGGCTTCCTGATCCCCGGCCTGTACTTCGACTTCCTCCGCCACCGGCGGCCGGCGCCGCTCGCCCGCGTCTTCGCGCACAACCGCGACGACGTGCTCTCGCTGGCCGCGCTGCTGGGCTGGTTCGCCCGCGCGCTGACCGCCGACGGCGCCGCCGCGCTCCGGCCGGCCGAGCTGGCGGGGCTGGGCCGGCTGTGGGAGCGCGCCGATCCGGCCCGCGCCGCCGCCTGCTA
>JBBIIW010000360.1:0-3743 GCA_037446305.1 Candidatus Rokuibacteriota bacterium | reverse complement strand
GGGGCCGGCGCCGTCCCCCGCGGCCGCGCCGGGCTCCACGGCCTCCTCGCGCCGCGCGATGGAGCCCTCGCTGAACAGGTACGCGCGCAGGGTGGCGTCGAAGCCCGGATCCCGGCGGCGGATCCACTCCAGGACCATGGCCGCGTGCTCCTTCTCCTCGTCGCGGTTGTGGGCCAGGATCTCCCGCAGCTCCTCGTCGCCGGTGGCGTCGATGCGCTGCTGGTACCAGTCCACGGCCTCCAGCTCCTCCATCAGGCTGACGAGGGCGCGGTGCAGGTCGCGGGTGGACGGGCGCAGGTGCTGCTCGGCCTCGTGGAACGTCGCGGAGCTCTCTGCCATGGGGGCCCCCCGTCGGTGGACGGCGTGCGTCGTCAACTCCAGCCTACAGGCGGGCACAAGCCCCGCGCCGGTCAGTCGCCCTCGTCCTCGATCCGGTGCAGGGTCTCGTCGTCCAGGCCGAAGTAGTGCCCGATCTCGTGCATGACGGTCTCGCGGACCAGCTCGGCCATCTCCGCCTCGTCGGCGCAGTCTTCCTCGATCGGCCCCTGGTAGATCGTGATCACGTCGGGCAGGACGTTGCCGTAGGTGGAGTCGCGCCGGGTGAAATCCACGCCGCGGTACAGGCCGTAGAGGGTGTCGGGCGGCTCGATGCCCATCTCGGCCAGGGTCTCCTCGTCGGCCCAGTCCTCGACCACCACCGCGATGTTGGCCAGCTTCTCGCGGAACGGCCGGGGCAGGCTGCGGAGCGCCCGCTCCACGAGCGCCTCGAACTGCCTGCGCGTCATGGCCGGGCGATGGGGACGCCTCGCCGCTTCAGGCCGGGCGGGCGGCGACCGCGGTCCCGGCGCGCTCCACGCCGGCGAAGCTGCTCAGCCGGAGCCAGGTCGGGAACGCGCGGACGAGCGCCGGCGGCCCGTCCAGCCGGATCGAGCCGGCCCGCCGGGCCTCGCCCAGCGGCACGTCACCCATCCAGACCCGGGTGAGCGCCCGGAGGTCGGCGGTGACGACGACGTCGACCGGAAAGCCCGGATCCTTCAGGCAGAGATCGACATCCGGCCGGGCGAGCACCAGCCACCACGTCCGCGGGCAGCGCATGGCGGCCGGTGCGCCGCGGAAGTCGAAGCGGACGACGACACGCGTGGGCGGCAGGGCGTCCAGGTCGAGGCGGCGGTGGATATCCCGCATGAGCAGCCCCGCATCCAGGTCGCCGCGCCCGACCTGGGCGCGGGCCCACCGCTGGCCCCACTCGCCCAGGCGGTCGATGACCGGCCGCAGCTCCTCGCCCGCCGCGGTGAGCCGGTGCTCGCGCCCGCGCCCCCGCGGCCGCGGCGCGCTCCGGACGATGCCAGCGTCCTCCAGCTCCGCCAGGCGCTTGGCGAGCAGCGCGCGCGACATGAGCGGCACCCCGCGGTGGAGGTCGCCGAAGCGGCGGCTGCCGCAGAGGAGCTCACGGAGCACGAGCGGGGTCCACCGCTCGGCGACGATCTCGGCCGCCTTGGCGACCGGGCAGAACTGGCCGTATCCCCTCATCGGGCCCGAGCCTAGTGCCCCGGCCCGGCCGCCGCAAGTTCATTCTTTGGTCTTTCCCGGGCCCCCCGGGGGCGCCATCCTGCCCGGGCAAGGGAGACATCCCATGAGATGTCAAGCCCCAATCGTTGCCGGGGCGATGAGGAGACGTGAAGCGTGATACGGCCGGCGATCGCGCAGCATGGCGTAGATCGTGTGAAGCAGCTTCACGGCCACGACGATCAGCGCTTGCTTGGCCTTCTTGCCCTGCGCCTTCTTGCGCAGATAGAGCGTGCGCCGCTCAGCACTGCGGCGGACGGCGTTGACGGCGGCGAGGTAGAGGGCGTGGCGGACCACGCGCGAGCCCAGGCGCACGAGGCGCGGCGATGCCTTGCGCTCTCCGCTCTCCTCGAGCTTGGGGTAGAAACCGACGTAGGCGACGAGGGCCTTCCCGGACGTGAAGCGGCTGATCGTCCCCAGCTCGCCGAGCAGGGTGGCCGCGGTGTGCGGGCCGACGCCGGGGAGTGTCTGGAGCAGGTCGGCATCGGAGGGGCCGGTGCCCCCAGCAGCCGGAGGCAGTTCGGCCACCATGGCGGCGTCGAGTTCGTCGAGGGCCGCTGTCAGCCGCTCGATCTGCGTCACCAGGGTCCGGACGACGTTGCCGCGGGCGGCGGCGGCTTTGCCGCCATACGTCGACTGGCGGGCGGTGTCGCGGATCCGGGTCGCTTCGTCGAGGGCAAACCCGCGGGCGCCGGCGCTGTGGGCGGCGTGGTGAATCGCCCGGGGCGTGGCCTGCGCCAGGTGCTGGGCGGTGGGATAGGCGCGCAGGATGCCGCGGGTGCGGGCCGTCAGCAGATCGCCGACCGCCGCCTTGTACTCCGGGAACACGACGGTGAGCTGCGCCGCGAGCTGGCGCAGGTAGTCCTGCCGCTCGCGCATGAAGCGCGCCCGCAGCCGGGCGAGCTCGCGCAGGCTCTGGATTGGCTCGTCCGGGACATAGCTGGCTTCGGCCTGGCCCGAGCGCAGCAGGCCGGCGATGACGTAGGCGTCGAGGTCGTCGGTCTTGGCCTTTTTGCGCAGCACGTCCCGGTAGCGCCGGGTCTGCAACGGGTTGAGCACGACCACCCGATAACCGGCGCGCGTGAGATGGGCTTCGAGGTTCTCCCAGAGATGGCCGGTGGCTTCGACGCCGACCACCGTCTGGGCGGGCTGCGCACCGCGGGCGCGAAGGGTGCGAACGAGGCTCGCGAAGCCCGTGGCCGTGCCGTCGATCGTGAAGCTCTTGCCCACCGCCTCGCCGTCGGGACCAAGCACGGCGACGCGATGCGCGCGCAATGCCACATCAATGCCGACGCTGTAGGGAGCGCTCATCGACCTCCTCATGGGGGGAGCGGGGTTCACCGCCGTGGGACAGGTGCCACGTACCGCCGAGTCCGCATGGCCTGGTCGAGTATGAGGGATGACGCCGGAGCGCCTCCCAGCATCCTGGATGAATGCTCTCGACTCAGCGGCCGGGGCGCGACGTTCTCCGGGAACGGGTGCTCCTCCTGGAGCCCCGAGGTGCGCAGGAATCAGTCGTCGTCCCCGTCCCGAATCCGGAGACACCTTAACCGTACTCTCGTCACTCCGACGAGAGAAATTACCCCGACGCTTGCGAGTGCCCCTCACTCGTAACGTCATACCATGTGCGCCATGAGCACCCTGACCGGGGCCGCGACCGCGCTCACCATCGAGACGTTCCGGGCAGAGGCCGGCTGCCTCGGCTATCTCGTCGTGGACGAGGCCAGCCGCCTCGCGCTGGCCGTCGATCCGCGCCTGGACCAGGTGGATCGGTTCCTGGAGGCGCTCCGGGCGCGTGAGGCCCGGCTGGCGTACGTCCTCGACACGCACACCCACGCCGACCATCTCTCGGGCGTGCGGAGGCTGGCGCAGCGGACGGAGGCCACCGTCCTGGCGCACGCCGCCTCCCGCCTCAGGACGCCCGCCCGGCGCGTCCGGGGCGGCGACGTCGTCCCGCTCGGGACACGATCGATCCGCGTGCTGGACGCGCCCGGCCACACGCCGGACTCGCTGGCCCTGCTGATCGACGACCACCTCTTCACGGGCGACGCCCTCTTCGCCGGCGGCGCCGGCCGGACCGATTTCATGGGCGGCAGCGCCTCCGATCTCTTCGACACCTTCCGCACCCTCGAGGCCCTCCCCGATGCGACCGTGGTGCACCCGGGCCACGACTACGT
>JBBIIW010000359.1:0-3751 GCA_037446305.1 Candidatus Rokuibacteriota bacterium | reverse complement strand
ATCGCCGCGACGCCGCCGGCACTCGTACCACTACATTTTGCCTCGACGGCTACCTCCGCTGAGGACAAATGCGCGATTCCGCTGCGATCACCACCGAGACGCGGAGGGCAAACTGTCGAAAATGAGTCAGAGGTAGTGGCCGGGCTCGCGCGTCTCCGATGACTGGCCGGGCAGACCGCGCCGGCGCATCTCCTCGAGCTGCGCGCGGGCCTGCAGGTGCTGGGCCCACAGGGCGGCCTGGATGCCGTGCAGCAGGCCTTCCAGCCAACCGACCAGCTGGGCCTTGGCCACCCGGATCTCGGACTCGCTCGGCGTGCCCTCCAGCGGGATCGTGAGCGTGTCCAGCTCCTCCTGCAGGTCGCTCGACAGGCCCTCCTTCAGCGCGATCAGCGCGCGGTCATAGATCAGGCGGAGCCGCTTGCGGCCAGCCTCGTCCGGCGAGGACTGCCGCACGTCCTCCAGCAGCTCGCGGATCATCGCCGTGATGCGGAGCAGCTTGGCCGGTTGATGGATCAGCTCCGCGGCGGGCCGGGGTCCGGGCGCAATGAGATGAGGTTCGGGGTCACTCATGGGCTCGCCTCCTGGGGCTCATCTTCTCACCGCCGGCGCCCGCCGGGCGAGGTAGAGTACAGGGTCGGGGTGGGGGAGCACAGGCAGTGACCGGAGACTGGGCCGGCGAGGTGCCGATCGAGGCACTTCCCTCGGCGCTCGAGCACCTCGACGAGATCCTCGTCCGGGCTCGAGGCCGCGCGGTGGTCCTGTTCCTCGACTACGACGGCACCCTCGCCCCCATCGCCGGCCGGCCGGAGGACGCCGAGCTTCCCACCACGACCCGGGCGCTGCTGGATCAGCTGTCGCGGCGACACTGGATCGCCATCATCAGCGGCCGCGATCTGGAGGACCTGCGCGACCGGGTCGGGCTGCCGCGAGTGTTCTACGCGGGCAGCCACGGCTTCCGGCTGGCCGGCCCCGGCGGCTTCACCGAGGAGTACGACGATGCGCCCCGGTTCCTGCCGGCACTGGCCCGGGCGGAGGCCATGCTCGCCGAGGCCATCGGGCGGCTCCCGGGCATCCAGCTCGAGCGCAAGCGCTACGCGCTGGCCGTCCACTACCGGCGGGCGCCCGCCGACCTGGTGCCCGAGGTGCGGCGTGCCGTCGAAGCGGCGGCCGCGGCGCTGCCGGGGCTGCGACTGACCGAGGGCCGCAAGCTGTTCGAGCTGCGTCCGGCTGCGCCGTGGGGCAAGGGGGAGGCGATCGGCCGGCTCCTGGCCGTGCTCGGCCTGGAGAGCGACGACGTGTTCGCCATCTTCGTCGGTGACGACCTGACCGACGAGGAAGCCTTCCGCTTCGTGCAGGACCGCGGGCTGGCCATCGTCGTGCGCGGCCGCACGGGCCGCACCAACGCCCGCTACGCGCTGGCGGACTCGAGGGAGGTCGACCGGTTCCTCCGGGCCCTGGCCCGGGCCCTGGACGGACCGGCCTGACGGCCGACCTCGAGGCGTCGCGGTGACCTGTGCGCTTCTGGCGCCTGGCCCGCACCGAGCTTGAAGATCTTCCCGCCCGGCTGCACCGGGCGCGCGCCGACTTCGGCGCCGGCCCCGTGGCCGTGCTCCGCCACGTCGCGCGGCTGGGGTGGCGGCGGGGGCTCCTTCCCAGCGAGATCTGGGCTGCTGGACTGGCGGATCCGGCGATCCCTGCCGAGCGCCTGGCGGCATGCATCGGCAAGTACGCGCTGCTGGCCGTCCAGCGGACGCTGAACGACCGGGCGCTGGTCGAGGTCCTGCGGGACAAGAGCCGCTTCTACGCCTGCTGCGCCGAGGCGGGCCTGCCGGTGCCCGCGCCGTGGGTCGTGCTCGACGCCGAGACCCGGCTGGCCCACAACCCCGCCGGGAGCCATCCCGTCCCGTGGCCGTCGCTCTTCGCCTCCGCGCTTCCTGCCCAGTTCGTGATCAAGCCCGCCCGGGGCGCCTACGGCCGCGGCGTTCGCGTCTTCGTCAGGGGCGGCCCGCAGGAGCTGATCGAGGTGCCGGGCGGCCGGCGGTGGAGTGCCGCCGAGCTCGAGTCCGCGCTCGCCGCCGCCAGCCGGCATCGGCGGTGGGTGGTCCAGGAGCGGCTGCACAACCACCCTGAGCTCGTGGCCCTCACCGGGACCGAGACCCTGCAGACCGTTCGCGTCATGACGCTCGTCGACGCGCCGGGCCGGTGCATGCTGGCCTGTCCCCATCTCAAGATCGCCTCCGGTGGCTCCGCCACCGACAACTACCGGGCGGGCCGGGCCGGGAATATGATCGCGTACCTGCGGTCCCAGGACGGGGTCGTCCAGCACGTGGTCGGGCCCCGGGGTCCCGCCGGCGGCGTGCGCGCGTACGAGACCCACCCCGTGACGGGACGTGCGCTGCGCGGCGTGCCGCTGCCGTGGTGGCCCGAGACCCGCGCGCTGCTGGCTCGAGCCGCGGAAGCGTTCGCCCCGGTACGGACGATCGGATGGGATGTGGCTCTGACGCCGGCCGGCCCCGTCCTGGTGGAGGGCAACCCCGACTGGGACCCGCCCAACGACGTCGCGGGGACGGCGGGCGCGGACGACGCCGTGGCCGACATGACGCGGTTGATCGAGCGGATGCTGGAGGTGAGCGGCGGCCGGCGGTGGTGGCGCCACCTGCGCGTGGCCGACCTCCTGGGCCGAGAGCGCCGGCGCCCCCGCCGGGTCCTGGCGGGGCCGGGCGACTCGGGGTAAGGTGTGCGCGGAGGGGCGATGCACGCCGACCACGTCGAGGCCGTCACGGCGCCGCCGGTCCCCGGCCGGGCCGACCTCGAGCCCGCCGACCCGCCGGTCCTCGGGGACATCCCCTGGGCATACGGGGAGGACCGGGTCACCCCGATGCCGGTGGACCCGTACTGGCTGTTCGTCTACTGGGAGCTGACCGACGGCGCCATCGAGCGCGCGAAGGGCTGGCTGGGCGAGCCCGAGGGCGACTGCGTCCTTCGCGTCTACGACACCACCTATCGGCTCTTCGACGGCACCAACGCCAACTGGTCCATGGACGTCGGCGTGTCCCGGCCCGCCAACAACCACTACGTGCATGTGGGCCGGCCGGGCGCCACCCTGCACGTGGACATCGGCTGGAAGAGCCGGGACGGCCGGTTCGTCCCCATCGTCCGCTCGGCTCCGGTCGAGATGCCGCGCGACGCCATCGCCGCCGAGGCCGGGGTGGAGTGGATGACGGTGACGCCGGCCGGGCCGCCACCGCCGGCCTACGCGCACCGCGTCCGGCCGCGGCCGCTGTCCCCCCCGGCCCATCGTCTGGAGCCGCGCCTGCAGATCGAGGACGTCACCCGCGCGCTGGCCGGCGAGGGCTGGCCCGGCCTCCCGGGCGCCGGGGGCGGGGGCTGGATCCGCTGGTCGGGGCCCTTCATCACCGAGCGCTGGCGGTGGCTGGAGCCGGGCCGCTTCACGCGGGTGGAGGTCGTCTTCGAGGGCGAGCGGCGGGTGATCCACCTCGAGCACGGCGAGCGCGTCGTCCTCGGGCCGTGGCGGGTCACGATCCACGGCCTCGACGCCCGCGGCGCGCGGCGGGTGATCGAGCGCTGGGAGGTGCACTACGCCTGGACGACCGGGGCGGGGGCGGTGCGCATCGAGACGGCGCCGATCCTGCGGCGGATCCTGCACGGCTACCGCGCGCGGGCCGTCCCGGCCGGCTCCGAGGTCCGGCTGCTCGGCGAGTCGTGGGCCAGCGAGGCGCTCGCGCTGGGC
>JBBIIW010000358.1:0-3753 GCA_037446305.1 Candidatus Rokuibacteriota bacterium | reverse complement strand
CCGGTGCATCCGGTGCGCCGCTCCTGCCGGTCGCCGGCGAGGCGCGGCGCCATCCGGGGCCCCGCGCTCAGTCGGACGGCCGCGGCACCGCCTGCTCGAGGAGCGCGATGAGCGCCCCCAGCCGGGTGCCGACGTCGCCCTCGGTCCGCTCCCGGTCGTCGCGGGCCCGGAACAGCTCGTCGGTGATGTCGAGCGCGGCCAGCAGCAGCGCCTTGGTGGAATCCTGCACGCCGCTCTGGCGCAGGACCGCGACCCGGTCTTCCAGGTAGCGGGCGAGCCGGCCGACGTACTCCGGCGAGGCCTCGGTGCGCACCGTCAGGGTCTGGCCCAGCAGGGACAGCTCGACGCGGTTAGCCAAGGTCGAGCTTGGCGATGTCGTTCAGGATCGCGTCGATCTGGGCGGCCACCTGCTTGCGCTCGTTGCCCAGGCGGGCGACCTCGCGCCGGAGCCGCTCGTTCTCCTCGCGCAGCCGGCCCAGGGCCTCGGCGGCCCGCCGCACGGCGTCCTCGAGCTGTCCGAGCCGGTCCAGGACCTCGTCGGCCATCACGCTCCTCGCCAGGTGATGTTGAACTGCTCCTCGACCCGCCGGGCCACCCGCTCCTGGATGCCGTTGACCTCCTCGTCGGTCAGCGTGCGGTCCTCGGCCTGGAAGACCAGGCGCCAGGCCAGGCTCCGCCGGCCGTCCTCGAAGGCGAAGACGTCGAAGAGGGTGACCTGCCGCAGGAGCGGCCCGGCCGCCTGCCTGATGGCGGCCTCGATCTCGGCCGCGCTCAGCTGCCGGTAGGCCCCGATCACGAAGGCCAGGTCGCGCTGGACCGAGGGGTAGCGCGGCAGGGGCTCGTAGCGCACCGGCGGGGGGGCCAGGCGCAGGATCTCGTCCAGCGGCAGCAGGGCGGCGAAGACCGGCACCTGGATGTCCCACAGCCGCCGGACGTCGGCCGCCACCTCGCCGAACTCGGCCACGGTGACCCCGCTCCCGGTCACCAGCGCGGCGTGGCAGTCGGGCTCGAAGCCCTTGACGCCGCCGGCCAGCAGCGGCCGGGTGACGAGGTCGTCCAGCCCCAGGGCGTCCAGGACGTGCTCGGCCAGGCCCTTGGCGTCGTACACGTCCGCCGGCTCGGGCCGGCCGCCCACCTTGGGCGCCCACCAGGCGGCCGGCAAGCGCGCTCCGGCCAGGGCGATGGCCAGCCAGCGCGACTCTGCCGGCAGCCCGGGCGCCGGCTCGTAGACCCGGGTGATCTCGAAGATGCGCACGTTGGGCTGCTGGCGCCGGAGGTTGGTGGCCACCACGCCCAGCACGCCCTCCAGCGGGTTGTAGCGCAGCCAGGAGGCGTCGCGGCTGAGCGGGTTGAGCAGCGTCAGCGGGGGCATGGCCCCGCTCGCGCGCAGGACCTCCTCGAAGGCGGGGTCGCTGAAGCTGTAGGTGATGACCTCGGTCAGGCCGGCCCCCACCAGGACCTGGCGCACGCTCCCGGCCTGGCGCAGCGAGGCGGGCAGCTGGACCAGGCGGATGGTGCCGCCCGGCAGCGTCGAGGGGATCCGGTCGTAGCCCCAGACGCGGATGATCTCCTCGACCAGGTCGTCCTCGATGGCCAGGTCGCGCCGGAAGGAGGGCACGTCCACCTCCAGCGCGTCGTCCTCCTCGCGGGTGGGCAGCTGGAGGCTGGTCAGGATGCGGGCGGCCTCGGCGCGGGACGGCGCCACCCCGAGCACCCGCCGCACCCGCGACAGCCGCACCCGCACCTGCCGGCGCGGCAGCGGGGCCGGGAAGGCGTCCACCATGCCGCGGGCGACGGCGCCGCCGCTCAGCTCGGCGATCATCTGCGCGGCGCGGTCGCTGGCGTCCACCAGCGCCTCGATGTCGGCGCCCCGCTCGAAGCGGTAGGCGGCGTCGGTGGCCAGGCCGAGCGCGCGGGCGGTGCGGCGGATCGAGGCCGGGTGGAAGTAGGCCGCCTCCAGCAGCACCCGGGTGGTGCGCTCGGTGACCTCGGTGGCGGCGCCGCCCATGATCCCGGCCAGGCCGATGGCGCGCTCGGGGTCGGCGATCACCAGCATGCCCTCGGCCAGGACACGCTCCTGGCCGTCGAGCGTGGTGAAGCGCTCGCCGGCGCCGGCCCGGCGGACGACGATGGTGGCCTCCCGCACCGTGGCGTGGTCGAAGGCGTGCAGCGGGTGGCCGAGCTCCCACATCACGGCGTTCGTGACGTCCACCACGTTGCTGATGGGCCGGAGCCCGACGGCCCGCAGCCGGGCCCGCAGCCAGGCCGGCGAGGGGCCGACGCTGACGTGGCTGATGACCCGGGCCGTGAAGCGCCGGCAGAGGTCCGGCGCCTCGATGCGGACCCGCGCCAGCGCCTCCACCGGCTCGTCCGACTCCTTCACCGCCGTGGACGGGTACCGGAACGGCGCGCCGGTCAGGGCGGCCAGCTCCCGGGCCACGCCGACGACGCTCAGGCAGTCGGGCCGGTTGGGCGTGACCTCCACCTCCAGGACGTGGTCGTCCAGGCCCAGGTGGTGGACCAGGTCGGCGCCGAGCGGCGCGGTGGGCTCGAGCGCCAGCAGCCCGGCCTCGTGCTCCTCGCCGAGCCCCAGCTCCCGCTCCGAGCACAGCATCCCCTGCGACTCGACGCCCCGGATCCGGGCCGCGGCGATGCGCCGGTCGCCGGGCAGCACGGCCCCCGGGGGCGCGAAGGCCGCCCGGAGGCCGACGGCGGTGTTGGGCGCCCCGCAGACCACCGCGAAGCGCTCCCGTCCGGTGGAGACCCGGCACAGCAGCAGGCGGTGGCCGTGGCTCTCGCCCAGCTCGCGCTCGATGGCCTCGATCTCGCCCACCACCACCCCCTGGAAGGCCGGGGCCAGGGGCGTCACGGCCGCCACCTCGATGCCGGCCTGGATCAGGCGGTCGGCGGCCCGGGCCGGGTCCAGGTCCAGGTCCACGAACTCGCGCAGCCAGCGGTACGGGATCTTCATCAGGCGAACTGCCGGAGGAAGCGCAGGTCGTTCTCGAAGAAGAGCCGGATGTCGTCGATGCCGTACTTGAGCATCGCCACCCGCTCGATGCCCATGCCGAACGCCCAGCCGGTCACCGCCTCCGGGTCGTAGCCGACGTTGCGCAGCACCTGGGGATGGACCATGCCCGAGCCCAGGATCTCCAGCCACCCGGACTGCTTGCAGACCCGGCAGCCGCGGCCGCCGCAGAGGAAGCAGAGCACGTCCACCTCGGCCGAGGGCTCGGTGAACGGGAAGAACGAGGGCCGGAACCGGATCCGGGAGCGGGCGCCGAACATCTCGCGCGCGAACAGCTCCAGCGTCCCCTTGAGGTCGCCCATCGAGATGTCCCGGTCCACGGCCAGCCCCTCCACCTGGTGGAACATCGGCGAGTGCGTGATGTCGGCGTCCCGCCGGTAGACCCGCCCCGGGCAGATGATCCGGACCGGCGGCGGCTGGGCCTGCATCACGCGGACCTGCACGGGGGAGGTGTGGGTGCGCAGCACCACGTCCTCGGAGAGGTAGAACGTGTCCTGCATGTCGCGCGCCGGATGGTCGCGCGGGATGTTGAGCGCCTCGAAGTTGTGGTAGTCGTCCTCGATCTCCGGCCCCTCGGCCACCGAGAACCCGAGGCCCACGAAGATGCCGACGATCTCGTCCTGGACCTGCGTGAGGGGGTGCCGGCCGCCCGCCGGCGGCTGAACGCGCTCCAGGCCCGCATCCAGCAGCGGGTCGAGCGCGGGGGGTACGCCTGGTTCCCCGCC
>JBBIIW010000357.1:0-3754 GCA_037446305.1 Candidatus Rokuibacteriota bacterium | reverse complement strand
GCCGGCGCCGGCCTGGGCGAGCTGCTGCTGCTGGCGGATCAGGTGCCCGGGCTCCACCCCGTCCGGGAGCGTCTGGACCTGGCCACGGCCGCCGCGCGGGCGCCCGGGCCGGTGGAGGCCGGCGAGCTGGAGGTCACGGCCACCGTCGAGGCGCACTTCGCCCTCAGGGCCCGGTAGCCCCGGGGCCTACGACTTCTCGGCGAAGACCTTCTGCGCCGCCCGCACCCCGGCCCCGAAGTCCACCGGCACGCCGAGGTCGGCCAGCACCTGCTCGAGCGCGGCCAGGGCGATGATGACGTCGAACTCGGCCGCGTAGCCCATGTGACCGAGCCGGAAGATCCGGCCCTTCATCTCGCCCTGGCCCCCGGCGATGGTGATGTTGTGCTGCTGCGAGTACGCGGCCACGATCTGCTCGCCGTCGAGGCCCCGGGGGGCGACCACCGCGGTGAGGGCCGGGCTGGGCCGCGCCTTCGCGAACAGCTCGAGGCCGAGCGCCTCCACCCCGGCCCGGGTCGCCCGGGCCAGACGGTCGTGGCGGCGGAAGACGTTCGGCAGGCCCTCGGCCGCCAGCATCCGCACCACCTCGCGCAGTCCGATCACGATGCTGACCGCGGGCGTGAAGTGCGCCTCGTTCCTGGCCACGCTCCGCCGCTCCTCGGTCAGGTTGAAGTAGTACTTGGGCAGCCGGGAGGCGGCGGCGTGCTGCCAGGCCTTCTCGCTCAGGGCGCAGAACGCCAGGCCCGGCGGCAGCATGAGGCCCTTCTGCGAGCCGGCGACGACCACGTCCACCCCCCAGGCGTCCATCGGCAGGTCGGCGATCCCGAGGCTCGACACGGCGTCCACGATGAGGATCGCCCCCGTGCGGCGGGTGGCCTCCGCGTAGGCCCGGACGTCGTGCAGGACGCCGGTCGAGGACTCGCTGTGCTGCGTCAGCACCGCCTTGATCCCGGGCCGCTGCCGCAGCGTCTCGGCCACGCGCTCGGGCGCCACCGTCTGCCCGAAGGGCGCGTCCAGGATCGTCACGTCGAGGCCGAAGGCCCGGCAGATCTCGACCCACCGCTCGCCGAACTTGCCCGCCACGACCACCGCGACCGGATCGCCGGGCGAGAGCGTGTTGACGACGGCCGCCTCCATGGCGCCCGTGCCGGAGCAGGCCAGCGGGATGACGTCCTGCGAGGTCTGGAACAGCGTCTTGAGGCCGGCCCGCACCTCGGTGAACAGCGCCTCGTACTCCGGCGTGCGGTGGTGGATCATCGGCTGGGCCATGGCCAGCAGGACCTGGCTGGGCACCGGCGTGGGGCCAGGGGCCATCAGCTGGTACTTTTTCATCACGGACGCCTCCTCGACGTGGTCACGACCTCCAGGACTCTACCACGCCGCGGCGGCGCCCCGGCCGAGCGCGGTGACGAAGATCGCGTCGAGGCCGCGGCTGGCGGGCGCGAAGAACTCCACCACCCGGCGGTCGTAGAAGGTCAGCCCGCTGGCGCCGAAGCGCTGCGCGTAGGCGGCGAGGTAGGCGCGCCCGCCCGCGAGCCCCGCTTCCAGGTTCGCCAGGCGGTACCCCCGGTTGCCGTAGGCGGCCAGCAGGCTGTCCAGGGGCGCCAGGAAGTAGAGCACCGCCGCCGCGTCGCCCCCCAGCGCCTGCTCCAGGCACAGGAACGCCGACTCCTCCCGGAACTGACCGGGCCGGATCAGCTCCAGCGCGTGCGCCCGCGGCCGGTAGCGCCAGGCGCCGCTGGCCACGCCCGTCACGGCGTTGACGACCAGGAAGGGCTCGACCAGCCCCCCCGGCACATCGGCCTCGACGGGACGCGTGGCCCACCAGAGGACCGTCGCCAGCTCCTCCGCGGTCAGGGGCGCGTGCTGGAAGCGGCGGCTGGAGCCGCGGCGCTGGATCGTCTCGCCCAGGCCCCGGCCGGCCTGCTGCCGGGCCGGTGGCAGCCGGGTCAGCCCGCCCTCGGGCTCGCGGGAGGCGGGCGGGACGGCGGCGCGCCACGCCCGCACCGCGCCGGCGTCCGGGAGCATCGAGGCCCGCTGCATCTCGCGCAGCATCGGCTGGTCCACCTGGCGCTCGGACAGCGGCACCACCACGTGCCGGATGGCCGGCAACGGGCCGGGATCCGGCGCGGCCGGCCCCTCGGGCCCCAGCGCCACCAGCGCCAGCGCCGCCTCCTGGGCCGCGTCCAGGCCGAGGAGATGGTGGACGGCCTCGTCCACGAACCCGGTGAGCAGCCGGGGGCCCAGGCCGAGAGCGTGGGCGACCGCCGTGAGGTTGGCCAGCATCGTGCCCGCGTCCCAGTAGAGGTGGCGCCAGCCGCGGGCCCTGTACTTCCAGGTGTTGCGCCAGTAGATGGCGGTGAGCACGGCCGTGGCGGCGCGCCGGGCGATGGCCGGCTCGGCGGCGGCGCCGGCCAGCGCCGCCCGGACGTCGCCCTCGCGCAGCGGGCGGAGCGCGAAGTCGCCCGGGTTGAAGTGGTAGAGGCCGGGGGCCAGATCGCCCAGCGGGCCGGTGGCCACGTACACCTCGGTCTGGTACAGGGCGCCCGTGGACGGGGCGGCCCGGAAGTGGACCTCGCCGCCGCCCGGGTACGTCTTCTTCTTCGTCACGCCGGCCGACAGGTAGAGGAGGGCCGCCAGCTGCTCGAGCGTCACCCGCGGGGCCGGGGGCGCGGCCTCGGGGGCCAGCGCGCGCAGCGCGTCCACCTCGACCCGGTCGAAGGTCCGCGGCAGCGGCCGCGGCACCAGGTCGGCGTAGATCTTGAACCGCAGGGGCTGGTTGTCCCAGTCCAGACGGTGGCCGCTCGTGCGGACGGAGTACGGCGTGTGGGTCGTGGCGTCGTGGAACTGGCGCGCGACGCGGGTGTCGGCGTTCTCGGCCATCGCGGCGCGCCGACGTCAGCCGGTCGGGTCGCTCCCGAACGCGTACGGGGGACGGAAGACGCCGCGCTCGGTGACGATCGCCGAGATCAGCGCGGCGGGCGTCACGTCGAAGGCCGGGTTGTAGACGGGCGAGGCGTCCGGCGCCGTGGCCTGCCCGCCCACGCGCCGCACCTCGGCGGCGTCACGCTCCTCGATCGGGATGTGGGCCCCCGAGGGCAGCGCGGGATCGATCGTCGAGGAGGGCGCGGCCACGTAGAACGGCACCCCGTGGTGCCGGGCCAGCACGGCCAGGGCGTAGGTGCCGATCTTGTTCGCGGTGTCGCCGTTGGCCGCGATGCGGTCGGCGCCGGTGATGACCAGGTCCACCTCGCCGCGCGCCATCAGCGAGCCGGCCACCACGTCGGCCACCAGGCGGTGGGGGATGCCCTCGCGCACGCACTCCCAGGCGGTCAGCCGCGATCCCTGCATGACCGGGCGGGTCTCGTCCACCCACAGCAAGGCCACCTTGCCCTGGGCGTGGGCCGAGCGCACGACGCCCAGGGCGGTGCCGTAGCCGGCGGTGGCCAGCGCGCCGGCGTTGCAGTGGGTCAGGATGCGCGCCCCGGCCGGCACCAGCGCCGCCCCGTGATCGCCGAGCGCGCGGTTGGCGGCCAGGTCCTCGTCCAGGATCGCCTGCGCCTCCGCGAGCAGGCGCTCGCGCACCCGGTCCGGCGGCTGGTCGCCCACGCCCCGCGCGGCCCGCCGCATGCGCTCGAGCGCCCAGAAGAGGTTGACGGCGGTGGGCCGGGTGGCGGCCAGCTCCTTGATCGCCACGTCCAGGTCGGCGAGCAGGCCCTCGCCGGTGCCGGCCCGGCTCTGGCGGGCGGCCAGCACG
>JBBIIW010000356.1:0-3788 GCA_037446305.1 Candidatus Rokuibacteriota bacterium | reverse complement strand
TTGCCGGCCTGGCGACGGTCGCGGAGGGCGCTCGCCAGGCGCCAGGTCAGGCCGAGCCGGTCGTCGACCGCCTTCAGCAGCAGGGCGCCGCCGTCGGAACTGGCCTGGGGCTGGTCGAACCGGGCGACGACCGGCTTCGAAATCCCGTGGATCTGGAGCGTCGTCTGCGCTATACAGGCTGTGGCCATCGAGCCTCCTCGCGTCCGTGTGCGGAAGCGCTTCGACACCGCTTTTTTCGCACACTTGAGGGGCTCGGTGGCTCTTTCTTTTCATCGTTCACGCATAATCCGGGCTAGTGAGGTGCCCGATGCGTCTTCCTAGACCCCTGCGCGTCGTCTCGATCCTGGCCGCGCTCGTCCTGGTCGTGACCGTCCCGGCCGGCTGGTCGCAGCCGCGCGGGCCAGGCGCGGATCAGCCGGGTGCCCCGGGGCCGATGCCGCCCGGCATGATGGGTCCGATGATGGGCGCGATGCCGATGGGCGGCATGCCGGCGATGGCCGACATGAGCCAGATGATGCGGGCCTGCATGCAGATGATGAACCAGATGATGAGTGGCACGCCGGCGCCGCCCGGGCCGCCGGGGCCGGAGGGCCGGTGATGCGCCGGCGCGCGCCCGCCGCCGTCCTCGGCGTGGCCGTGGCCCTGCTGCTGCCGCTGGCGGTCGCGACCGCCTCCCCCGAGGCGATGAAGGCGCTCGGCATCGTGGCGATGCGCCAGCCGACGCCGGCGCCCGACGTCAGCCTGCCGACGCTGGACGGCGGGCGGGTGGCGATGAAGGATCTCCGCGGCAAGCTGGTCATGGTGAACTTCTGGGCGACCTGGTGCGTGCCCTGTCAGTGGGAGATGCCGCTGATGGAGCGTCTCTACCAGGCGTACCGCGACCGCGGCTTCGTCATCCTGGCCATCTCGATCGATCAGGGCAACGCCGAGCGGGTCCACGCCTTCGTCCGGGACCGGAAGCTGACGTATCCGGTCGCGCTCGACCCGACCCACGAGGTGGCCCGGAGCTTCGGCGTCACCGGCCTGCCCGCGACCCTGCTCGTCGGCCCCGACGGGCTCATCAAGGGCGTGACCTACGGGCCGAAGGAGTGGGACGGCGAGGACGCGCGCGCCCTCATCGCCTCGCTGCTGCCGGCCGGGCGGGGGGCTGGCGCGCGATGAGGACGCGCCTGTTCGGCCTGGCCGCCGTGCTGGGCGCCCTCGGCACGGCCTTCTGCTGCCTGGGGCCGGTGATCTTCTCGGTGCTCGGCGTCAGCACGCTCGCCAGCCTCGCGGCGCTGAGCTGGATCGCCCCGTACCGCAGCGTCTTCTTCACCGTCACGGTCGTGGCGCTGGCGCTGGCCGGCGCCAGCGTGATCGTCCGCCGGGGCCGCATCTCGCGCGTCGAGCGGACGGTCCTCGGCGGCTCGACGGCGACCGTCGCGGCCCTGCTGGCCTATACGGCCAGCGTCGAGGGATTGCCGAGGCCCTGGTGAGCCGGCTGGCGAGCGTCGCGGCCCTGCTGCTCGCCTTCCACGAGGCGTGGGACGTCGAAACCTTCGCGGGGCTGGTGGCGGGCGGGAGCCTGGCGCTCGTCGGCAGTGCCGTGGCCGACCTCCTGCTCCAGCGGAGCCCGTGCCGCCGGCGACTCCCGGCGAGGGACCTGCCGTGCGCTACCTGATGGCGGCGGTCGCCGTCCTGACCTGCCCGTGCCACCTGCCGATCCTCCTGGTCGCCCTGAGCGGCACGGCGGCCGGGGCCCTCGTGAGCGAGCACCAGGGGCTGGCGGCGATCGGCCTCACGGCGCTGTTCCTGGCGTCGGCCTGGGGCGCCGTCCGCCTGTTCCGTCGCGACGCGCGGAGCAACGCAGACCGCCCGAGCCAACGATGAAGCTCACCACGGCGCTGACCTTCCTGGTCGGTCTCGTGGCGGGCGGGCTCCTGGTGACCACCGTGCCGGGCGCCGGCGGTGGCCGGCCGCTCCTGCAACTCTGCCCCCTCCCGGGGGCAGCGACGGACCCCGGCGCACCGCCGGGCGTGGCGCCCGACCGGCCGGCGACACCGCGGTGACCCGCGACGGTCACCGGCCGCCGCGACAACCCATCACGCGCGGAATCAGGGAGGGCGAATGACGACCCCACGGTCTCGTGGACGGCCGGGCCACCGCGAGGTGGTTTTGACCGGCGGCCGCCCCGTGAGAGCGGGTCCGGGCGGCGGGCGACCCGTATAATGCCGCAGTGCGACTCGTCTGGAGGCTGATCGGGGCGGGCGACCTCGGCCAGGCGTCACGACGCAAGCTCGGCATCGTCGCCCTGCTCTATTTCGTCGAGGGAACCCCGGTCAGCGTGCTGTGGGAGGTCCTGCCGGTCTACCTGCGCCTCCAGGGGCTGTCCCTGCGGGCGATCGGCGGGCTGCGCCTGCTCGAGTTGCCGTTCTCGCTGAAGCTCCTGTGGTCGCCGCTCGTGCAGCGGTTCGGCGACCGCCGGGGCTGGGTCACCGGCTGCATGCTCGTCACGGGAGCGGTGGTGGCCGCCGTGCCCCTCGTGGATGCCGCCGACCGTCCCTGGCTCCTCATGATCCTCGTGCTCGTCCTGACGATGGCCTCGGCCACCCAGGACATGGCGATCGACTCCTACACCGTCGCCCTGGTCGACCCGCGCGAGCGCGGAGCCGCCAACGGCATCCGGGCCGGCGCGTACCGGGTCGCGCTCGTGCTCGTCGGGGGCGGTCTGGTCACGCTGGCGGCGTGGCTGCCGTGGCCGGGCCTCTTCCTGGCCGCCGCCGTCGTCTGCGCCGCGCTGGGTCTCGCCGCCCGTCGGGCTCCGGACGTGCCCATCCCGGCCGAGGCCCGCCGCCGCTGGCTGGCGCCCTTCATCGGGTGGCTGGCCACCTGGCGCGCCCTGCCCCTGGTCGGCTTCGTGCTGACGTACAAGCTCGGGGAGTTCGCCATCGGGCCCATGGTCAAGCCCTTCTGGGTCGATCGCGGGCGCTCGCTGCTCGAGATCGGCGTCGTTCCCACGGCGCTCGGCATCGTCCTCTCCATCGCCGGCGCCCTGGCGGGCGGCGCGTTCATCGCCCGTCACGGCGTCTTCACCAGCGTGTGGGCGCTCGGCATTCCCCAGGCCGTGTCCAACCTGGGGTATGCGGTCGTGGCGGCCTCGGCCCTGCCCGGGCCGGCGCTCTACGCGGCCTCGATGGTCGACTCGTTCTCGGGCGGGCTCGGCACGGCGGCGTTCCTCGCGCTGCTGATGAGCGTCTGCGACCGCGAGGGCGCCACCCTCCAGTACGCGTTCCTGACCTCGCTGTTCTCGCTGACCGGCCGGCTGGCCGGGGCCGTGAGCGGGCTCGGCGTCGAGCGCTGGGGCTACGGGGGGTACTTCGCCATCACGTTTCTCGTCTCGCTCCCGGGCCTCGCCCTGGTGCCCTGGCTCATGGCCTGGGTCGAGCGACCGGAGCCGGCCCGGGCCCCGGCCGTCGTCGCGCATGGGGATGACGGCCGCCGGTCGGGGCGGTCGCCGGCGGTCCCCGACGGCGGCGCCGGACGCGGGGACGCCTGACCATGGGCGCCGGGCCTGTCCTGGCCCTGGGGTTCGAGGGCACGCGGATCCCGGACGACGTCCTGGCGCTGGTCGAGGAGGCCGGGGCGGGAGGCATCATCCTGTTCGAGCGGAACTGTCCGACGCTCGAGGCGCTGCTCGCGCTCACGGCGGCCGCGCGGGCGCTCGGTCCCGGTGTCCTGGTCATGGTGGACCACGAGGGGGGGCGGGTGCACCGCCTTCCCCCGCCGTTCACCCGCTTTCCGCCGCCGGC
>JBBIIW010000355.1:0-3792 GCA_037446305.1 Candidatus Rokuibacteriota bacterium | reverse complement strand
ATGGAGCCCCACGGCGCCGGCGATGGCCTGCTGGGCCGCGGGCGCGGTGAGGAACTCGACCAGGGCCCAGGCCGCGTCCGGGTGGGGGCTGGCCCGATTGATGCCGAGGTGCGCGCCACCCAGCGCGCCGCCGCCGGGCAGCGGCGCGATGCCCACGCGGCCCCGGACCGGCGAGCCTGGGGCCTCGAACAGCGTCGCCGCGTACGGCCAGTTGCGCAGGAACACCGCCCGGCCGGCGCCGAACCGACGCCGCGTCTGCTCCTCGTCGGCCCCGGTCACCAGCGGGGGCGAGATCCCGCTGGTCAGCAGCGCGCGCCGGGCGGCGAGCGCTGCCGCCGCCCCGTCCAGGTCCGGGAAGATCTCGCCGTCGGGGCTCACCAGGGCGACGCCGCGGGCCCAGAAGGACTCCAGGACGTTGACCACCAGTCCCTCGTACTGCCGGCCCTGCCACAGGAAGCCGGCCAGATCCTCGTCCCCTGTGGCGGTGAGGACGGCGGCCGCCTGGCGGGCCAGCTCGTCGTACGTCCGCGGCGGCCCGAAGCCCTGCGCGGCCAGGAGGTCGCGGCGGTAGTAGAGGAGGCCCACGTTCATCACCCACGGCACCGCCCACACCCGGCCCTCGTAGGTCGCCGTGGCCACCGTCTGCGGGACGTGCTCGTGGCGGGCCGCGGCCGGCCAGCGCGCGCTCAGGTCCAGGAGCCAGCCCGCGCGCGCGAACTCCGGCACCCAGATGACGTCGAGCATGAGGACGTCGAAGCCCGCGCTGCGTCCCTCCAGGTTGATCACGTAGAACTGGTGCTGCACGTCCGCCGTCCACGGCAACGGCTCGCTGCGGACCCGCACCCCCGGGTGCCGCCGCTCGAACTCGCGCAGCAGGCCCGGCAGCGGATCGCGCTCGCCCGGCATGCGCGAGTGGCGGAACACCAGCTGGACGGAGTCCGGCCCCTCGCCCGAGGGCGCGCAGCCGGCGACCAGGAGCGCCAGGGCCAGCAGGTGGAGCCGCGACCGGGGCCCGAGCACCATGGAGTAGAATCGCATCACCCTGTCCCCGCCGCGAGGGTCCCATGGACTTCGCCCTGACCGAGCAGCAGGAGCTGATCCGGAAGGAGGTGGCGGCCCTGGCCCGCTCCTTCCCGCCCGACTACTGGCTGGAGAAGGACCGCCGGGCCGAGTACCCCTGGGAGTTCGTGAAGGCGTTCGCCGCCGGCGGCTGGCTGGGCATCGTGATCCCGGAGGCGTACGGCGGCTCCGGCCTCGGGGTGACCGAGGCGGCCATCCTGCTGCACGAGATCTGCGCGGCCGGGGCGGGCACGACCGGGGCCTCGCCCATCCACTTCTATGTCTTCCCGCCGATGCCGGTGATCAAGCACGGGGCCGAGCCCCTCAAGGCCCGCTATCTGCCCGCCATCGCCCGGGGCGATATCGTGATGTCGTTCGGCGTCACCGAGCCCAACGCGGGCACGGACACCTCGCGCATCGAGACGCGGGCCGAGCGCCGCGGCGACGTCTTCGTCGTCAACGGCCGCAAGGTCTGGAACACCAACGCCCGGCAGGCGACGCACATCCTGCTGCTGGCGCGGACGGCTCCCCGCGACCCCGCCCGCCCCTTCGCCGGCCTCACCCTCTTCTTCACGCCGTTCGACCGGGCCCGGATCACCGTGCGCGAGATCGAGAAGATGGGCCGCCACGCCGTGGACTCCAACGAGATCTTCATCGACGGGCTCGAGGTGCCGGCCGCCGACGTGGTCGGCGAGGAGGGACGCGGCTTCTACCACCTGCTCGACTCCCTCAACCCCGAGCGCATCCTGACCGCCATCGAGTCCGTCGGCATCGGCCGCGCCGCCCTGGAGCGGGCGACCGCCTATGCCCGGGAGCGCGTCGTCTTCGGCCGCCCGATCGGCCAGAACCAGGCTGTCGCCCACCCCCTGGCCCAGGTCTGGGCCCGGCTGGAGTGCGCCGAGCTGCTCACCCTGAAGGCGGCCTGGCTGTTCGACCACGGCCGACCGTGCGGGCCCGAGGCCAACGCCGCCAAGCTGATGGCCGCCGAGGCGGGCTTCGAGGCCTGCGACGTGGCGGTGCAGACCCACGGCGGCTACGGCTACGCCCGCGAGTTCCACGTCGAGCGCCTGTTCCGGGAGGTCCGGCTCTACAAGATCGCTCCCATCTCCCAGCAGATGGTCCTCAACTACCTGGCCGAGCACGTCCTGCGGCTGCCCCGGAGCTACTGAGCCCGATCGCCGGCGTCCGGGACCGGCGTTTGCTTCATTGACAGCCCTTTGGGCGCCTGTTAGGTCTGGTTCAGTCCCGTGGTATTGCCGGGACGGAAAGGCCGAGCGTGCGCCATCGTCTGCAGGTCGAGTCGAGCTGTGCCGCCCCGCTCCGCGGCCGGCGTCTTCCATCTAGTGCGTCTTCACCAGTCCGCGCCGGCGGCCGGCGGGCCGCATGACAACCCCGAAGGGCAAGGTCCTGGTCATCGACGATGCCGGCGAGGTCGTCGTCCTGTGCGTCAACATGCTCCAGTCGCTGGGCTACACCGTGAAGGCCTCCCACCGCCCGCGGACCGCGCTCGAGCTGCTCGGCCAGGAGCCGTTCGACCTGGTCATCACCGACTACCGGATGCCCGAGCTGAACGGGTTCGAGGTGTTCGAGCAGGGCCGGGCCATCCGTCCCGGCACGCGGTTCATGCTGCTCACCGGCCACGGGACCTCGGACGTCCTCGAGGACGCCAGCGCGCTGGGCTTCCACGCGATCCTCCTCAAGCCCTTCACGCGTGATCAACTCCGGATGGCCGTCCAGCAGGCGCTGGCGGCCGGGAGCGAGGGATGACGGCGACCATCCAGGGGATGCGCGGGGCGGTGCTGAGCGGCGTCGAGTGGAGCCTGCAGCGGACCGTCACCATCGGCTACGGTGTCCTCTACGACTACATCTTCGAGCGCTTCGCGCCGTACCGGGCGCTGAGCCGGCAGGTGCTGGCGCTGGTGGAGGCGGCGGCGCCGGCCGGCGTGCCCCGCCGCGACGTCCGCGTGCTGGACCTGGCGTGCGGGCCGGGCAACCTGACATTCCTGCTCGGCGAGGCCGGCTTCTCGGTCCTGGGCGTCGATCCCTACGCGCCGCTGGTGGAGCTGGCGCGGGAGAAGCGCCGGGCCAAGCACCTGACCAACGTCGCGTTCCAGCAGGGCGACCCGGCGGCCGGCACGCTGCGGGGGGAGGAGGGCTTCGACGTCGTCGTCAACGTGCATGCGCTGTACGCGCATCCGGAGCCGGCTACGGTGCTGGCGCACGCCTTCCGCGCCCTCCGGCCCGGCGGCCACGCGATCATCGTGAACTTCACCCGCCGGGTGCCCCTCCTGGAGAGCTTCCAGACGGTCCGCCGGCGGGAGGGTCTGGGCCAGGCCATCCGGGGCCTGCGCTGGGTGCTGCCCAACGCCGTGTTCGAGCGGGTCCGGCGCCGTACCGGCCCGCACTACTGGCAGGAGGAGGAGTTCGCCCACCGCCTGCGCGCCGCGGGCTTCACGGTCCTGGACCTCCGGCGCACGTTCTTCCAGAACGCCAGCCTGCTGGCCTGGGCCCGGAAGGATGCCGGGCCGAGGAGCGAGTGAGACGAGCAAGGTCGGTCAACCCATCACCACCGTCATCTTTGGGAAACGTACTTGGTGCTCGCCGGCGGGAGCCGGCGAGAGGTGAGGAGATGACGCCATGAAGACGAAGACGGTTCGCAGGACGGGCGCCCGGTGGGCCCTGCTGGCCCTGGGCGCGGCAGTGCTCGTGGTCGGGCCGGCGATGCCGGCCGGG
>JBBIIW010000354.1:0-3795 GCA_037446305.1 Candidatus Rokuibacteriota bacterium | reverse complement strand
CGGCGCCCGTGCGCGTCGTCCGGTGCGGGCGCGCCGAGCCCGTCGCCGGCCCGGGCGAGCTGGTGCTCGAGGAGGGCGGAGTTCTCGAGGTGGACGGGCGCCTGCCCGCCGACCTGCCCCCCGGCTACCACCGCCTTCGCTCGACGGCCGGCGAGACGCTCGTGATCGTCACCCCCGACACCTGTCCCCTGCCGGGCGCGCGGTGCTGGGGCTGGGCGGCCCAGCTGTACGCGACGCGCTCCCGGGCGAGCTGGGGCATCGGCGACCTGGCCGACCTCCGGCGCCTGGGCGAGTGGTCCATGCGGCTCGGCGCCCGGCTGATCCTGCTCAACCCGCTGCACGCGCCGGCGCCCGGCCTGCCCCAGCAGCCCAGCCCCTACTTCCCCTCCAGCCGGCGCTTTCTCAATCCCCTCTACCTGCGCGTGGAGGAGGTGCCGGGCGCGACCGCGGCGGGGCTCGACCTGGAGCCGCTGGCGCGCGCCGGCCGGGAGCTCAACGCCAGCCGCCGGATCGATCGGGACGCCGTCTACCGGCTGAAGATGGCGGCGCTGGAGCGGGTGTGGGCGACCGTCGGCCCCCGTGCCGACTTCGCGGCCTACCGGCGGCAACAGGGCGGCGCCCTCGAGCAGTTCGCCACCTATTGCGCGCTGGCCGAGCGGCACGGCGGGGGCTGGCCGCGCTGGCCCGCCCGGTACCGCCGGCCGGACAGCCCCGCCGTGGCCGAGTTCCGCGAGGCGCACCGCGCCCGGGTGGACTTCCACGCCTGGCTGCAGTGGCTGCTGGACGCGCAGCTGGCGCGCGCGGCCGCGGCCTGCCCGCTCATGCACGACCTGCCTGTCGGGGTGGACCCCGAGGGCGCTGACGCCTGGGCCTGGCAGGACGTCCTGGCCCTGGACGTGGCCGTCGGTGCCCCGCCCGACCGCTACGTGGCCGCCGGACAGAACTGGGGACTGCCTCCGTTCATCCCCCACCGCCTGCGCGCCGTGGGCTACACGCCGTTCGTCGAGACCATCCGGGCCTGCCTGGCGCACGCGGCCGCGCTGCGGATCGACCACGTCATGGGCCTGTTCCGGCTCTTCTGGATCCCGCGGGCGCTGACGCCGGCCGAGGGCGCCTACGTGCGCTATCCGGCCGACGACCTGCTCGGCATCGTCGCCCTCGAGTGCAGCCGCCGGGGCGCCTTCGTCGTGGGCGAGGACCTGGGCACCGTCGAGGAGGGCGTCCGGGAGACGATGGCCCGACACTGCCTGCTGTCCTACCGCTGCCTCTGGTTCGAGACCGACCCGCCGGCCCGCTTCCCGGAGCGCTCGCTGGGCGCTGTCACCACGCACGACCTGCCGACCATCGCCGGCCTCTGGACGGGCGCCGATCTCGATGCGCAGCGCAAGCTGGGGCTGGCCTCCGACGAGGCGGCGACGGCCGACATCCGCCGCCGCCTGGCCGCGCTGACCGGTGTGGCCGCCGACGCGCCGGTCGAGACGGTCATCGAGCGCACGCATGCCGTGCTCGCCGATGCCGGCTCCGTGGCCGTGACCGCGACGCTGGAGGACGCGCTGGCGGTCACCGAGCGTCCCAACATGCCCGGGACGGTCAGCGAGTGGCCGAACTGGTCCCTGGCCCTGCCCGTCGCGCTGGAGGACCTTCCCTCCCGGCGCCTGCCCGCCGCCATCGCGGCCGAGCTGACCGCGCGCCGGCCACCGCCCGGGGGAGCGGGCGCGCTGACGGGGGCTTGACAGGGGCCGCAGGCTGGCTGATAGTGCGCGCACTCCTGGCCGGGCCGAGGTGTCGTATGCAACCCGATCTACTGCTCGCCGCGCTGGAGACGGTCCTGACGCTGGCGCTCATCACCAACCTGATGGGCGTCGGGGTCCTGCTCTACCGCGCGCTGCGGTAGGGACCGGAGACCGCCGGCGTCCCTCACGCGCCGGCGCCGCGTCCCCGGGCGGCAGCCCGGACCTGCCAGGCCCGCGGCAGGACGGTCGCCGCCGCGCGGACGAGGAAGCCGGCCTCGCGGGTTTCCCCGTAGCCGCGCAGATAGCTGGCGAAGGCCGCCCGCCGGCGCCCGGCCGCCAGGTGCTGCCAGCCCATGTGCTTCCGCAGCCGGACCAGGCCGCGCCGGATCGCCGCCTGCGCCTCCGGATCCCCGGCCAGTCGCCGTCGCTCCCGGAGCAGCAGGCGCAGCATCAGGGTCCGCCCGGCCGCCCAGGAGGCGCACCGTCCACAGCGGCGACAGCAGGGCGGTCACACCCCCAGGCCGATGAGGATCCAGGCGACCGTGATGCCGTTCGGCGTGGCGTCCAGGCGGGCCAGCGGCACCGACAGGAAGATCGACCCGCCGCGGCGGGCGTGCGAACATGACAGCCATCGCCGGACGAGGGCATCAAGGGCCGTGCCACGGCTAACTTCCGGCGAGCCCTGACCGGAGCCCGGCACTCCGGGGTCCCCCCTACCCGAAGTCGCCATCCGGGTTCACACTGGAGTCCATCCGGCGACCGCACCGGCGGCGCCCGCGGCATCGGCGTTGCAGCCGCAACCGGAGGCACGATGGCTCAGGGCCGGCACGACAGCTTCCGCACACGCTCGACCCTCCGGGTCGGCCAGCGCGAGTACGCGATGTTCTCCCTGCCCGCGCTGGCCGGCGCCGGGCTGGAGGTCGCGCGGCTCCCCTACGCGCTCAGGATCCTGCTCGAGAACCTGCTCCGCTCGGAGGACGGCGTCGTGGTGACCCGCGACGACATCGAGGCCCTGGCGCGCTGGCAGCCCCGGGGCGGCCCGCGGCGCGAGATCGCGTTCCGGCCCGCCCGGGTCCTCCTCCAGGACTTCACGGGCGTGCCGGCGGTGGTCGACCTGGCCGCCATGCGCGACGCCATGGCCGCGCTGGGAGGCGACCCCGCGCGCATCAACCCCGACCAGCCGGTGGAGCTGGTGATCGACCACTCCGTGCAGGTGGACGCCTGGGCCTCGCCCGAGGCGTTCCGGATCAACCGCGACCTGGACTACGCGCGCAACCGCGAGCGCTACACGTTCCTGCGCTGGGCCCAGGGCGCCTTCCGCAGCTTCCGCCTGGTGCCGCCGGCGCGGGGCATCGTCCATCAGGTCAACCTCGAGGCCCTCGCCCGCGTGGTCTTCTCGTCGGACGAGCTGCCCGGCGGCAGCGACGGCCCCCCGCTGGCCTACCCCGACACGCTGCTGGGCACCGATTCCCACACGCCGATGATCAACGGCCTCGGCGTGCTGGGCTGGGGCGTGGGGGGCATCGAGGCCGAGGCGGCCATGCTGGGGCAGCCCGTGGCCATGCTGGTCCCGGAGGTGGTCGGCTTCCGGCTGCAGGGCGCGCTCCCGCCGGGCGCGACCGCGACCGACCTGGTCCTGACCGTGACCGAGATGCTGCGGCGCCACGGGGTAGTGGGCAAGTTCGTGGAGTTCTACGGCCCGGGCCTCCGCAGCCTCTCGATCGCCGACCGCGCCACCATCGCCAACATGGCGCCGGAATACGGCGCCACCTGCGCCATGTTCCCCGTGGACGCCGAGACGCTGCGCTACCTGCGCGTCACCGGCCGGCCGCCCGAGCGGGTGGCGCTGGTGGAGGCGTACATGAAGGCCCAGGGGCTCTTCCACGAGGAGACCTCGCCCGAGCCGCGCTTCACCGAGACGCTCAGCCTGGACCTGGGCAGCGTGGAGCCCTCCGTCGCGGGGCCCCGGCGGCCGCAGGACCGGATCCCGCTCTCGAAGGCCGCCGCCGCCTTCCGGGCCGCCCTGCCCTCGCTCCTGCCGGCCGGCGCCGCCGGCCGGCCG
>JBBIIW010000353.1:0-3801 GCA_037446305.1 Candidatus Rokuibacteriota bacterium | reverse complement strand
GCATCCCGGGCGGCGGCCTGGGACCGCGGCACGGCGCCGCCGCTCACGGCCAGGGGCTGGCCTCCATCGTCGCCGAGGACCGGCGGCCGCCCGGCCGCTACGTGCCCAACCAGATGGCGCGGGTCACCGAGGCCCTGGTGGAGGGCACGGTGCGGGTGCTCCTGCTGTTCGGCACCGACATGCTCTCCTCGTTCGCCGACGCCGGCCGCGTGGCCGAGGGCCTGGGGCGGGCCGACCTGGTCGTCGCCTACGACCTGTTCCTCAACGACACCGCGCGCCGTCACGCCGACGTGGTGCTGCCCGCCACCTCGTGGCTGGAGGACACGGGCTGCAAGAGCACGAACACGCACCTCTACCTGATGCCGAAGGTGCTCGAGCCGCCCGGCGAGTGCCGCCCGCCCGCGCAGGTGCTGCGCGCGCTGGCCGCCCGGCTGGGCGTCGCCGACTTCTTCCCCTGGGGGACCGACGAGGGCCCCCTCGATGCGATCCTCGACCACCCGGCCACCGGGCACGCGACCGTGGCGGCCCTGGCCGCCGAGGGGGGGCAGCGCGCGCTGCGCGTCTCGCACGTCGCGCATCCTGACCTCCGGTTCCCCACGCCGTCCGGGAAGGTCGAGTTCTACTCGGAGCGGGCGCAGGGCCTGGGCCTGCCGGCCCTGCCGGTCTTCCTGCCGCCGGCGCCCTCCGCCTTCCCGCTGGCCTTCCGCCAGGGGCGCACGCTCACCCAGTTCCACGGCTTCTACGACCACGGTCGCGCGCTGCCCACGCTGGCGGCCGCCGACCCCGAGCCCACGCTCTGGCTGGCCCCGGCCGACGCCGCCGCCCGGGCGATCAGCGACGGGGCCCCGGTGGACATCTGGAACGAGCGCGGCCGGTTCCGGGCCCGGGCTCACGTGACGGCGAGGATTCCGGCCGGGACCGTGTGGATGCGCGACGGCTGGACCGGGCTGAACGACCTGACCTCGGGCGAGGCCGTCCTCGCCGACGAGGCGGTGGACGCCTTCGGCTTCTCCGGCGGCCAGGCCTCGTTCGAGGCCCGGGTCGAGGTGGCTCCGGCCTGACCGCCGCTGGCGCCCCGGCGCGGGCTGGGGCATGATGCGGCCGCTGGATTCTCTCTCGAGGAGGCGAGGATGGCATCCGGGATCACCGCCAGGCTCCTGCACGTGGACCTCACCACCCGGCAGACCCGCGTCGAGGTGCTGCCCGAGACCACCGTCCGCACCTACGTGGGCGGCGGCGCCCTGGCCGCCTACCTGCTGCTGCGCGAGCTGCGACCGGGGGCCGACCCGCTGGGGCCGGACAACGTGCTGGTGTTCATGACCAGCGTGATCAACGGCCTGTCGCTGTCCGGGACCAACCGCTACACGGCGGCCGCCAAGTCCCCGCTCACCGGCGGGTACGGCGAGTCCGAGGCAGGCGGCTGGTGGGGGCCCGAGCTGCGGGCCGCCGGCTGGGACGGCGTCGTCATCCGCGGCCGGGCCGAGCGGCCGACCTACCTGCTCATCAAGGACGACCAGGTCGAGCTGCGCGACGCCTCCGCCTACTGGGGGAAGCTGTCGGGCGAGGTCCAGGAGGGCCTGGAGCAGGAGCTGGGTGACCGCCGCATCCGGGTCCTGCAGACCGGCGTGGCCGGCGAGCGCGGCGTGCGCTTCGCCGCCATCGTGAACCAGCTCAAGCACTTCCACGGGCGCTGCGGGCTCGGCGCCGTCATGGGCGCCAAGCAGCTCAAGGCCATCGTGGCCCGTGGCAGCAAGCCCCCCATGGCCACCGACAAGGAGTCCGCCAAGCGCCAGCTGGTCTGGTTCCGCGAGCACTACGACCGGAGCAAGGACCGCTTCCACCAGCTGGGCTCCTCCAGCGCGGTCCTGGCCCTGGAGGCCAGCGGCATCCTGCCCACCCGCAACTTCCGCGACGGCTCGTTCGAGCACGCCCGGGCCATCAGCGGCCAGACCATGCGCGACACCATCCTGGTCAACCGCGGCACCTGCTACGCCTGCGCCGTGGCCTGCAAGCGGGAGGTGGAGGTGAAGGAGCTGGGCGTCACGCCGCGGTACGGCGGCCCGGAGTACGAGACGCTGGCCGCCTCCGGCTCGCTGTGCGGGGTGAGCGACCTCAAGGCGCTCGCGCTCGTCAACCAGCTCTACGCCCAGTACGTGCTCGACTCCATCTCGACCGGCGCCGTCATCGCCTTCGCCATGGAGTGCTGGGAGCACGGGATCATCACCCCCGCCATGACGGGCGGGCTGGACCTCGGCTGGGGCAATGCCGAGGCGGTGATCCAGCTCGTGCACCTGATCGGCCGCCGGGAGGGGATCGGCCGACTGCTGGGCGAGGGGGTGCGGCGCGCCGCCGCCGAGCTCGGAGGCGGCGCCGAGCGCTTCGCCCTGCACGTCAAGGGGCAGGAGCTGCCCATGCACGACCCGCGGGGCAAGAAGGGCCTGTCGCTGGCCTACGCGCTGTCGCCGACCGGCGCCGACCACATGGAGGCTCCGCACGACCCCCTCTACGCGGGCTTCCACCCCCAGGGCCACCCGCTGGGCGTGCTGGGGCTCATCGAGCCGCTCGACCCGCTCGCGCTCGACGCCCGCAAGGTGCGCGCCTTCTACGAGACCCAGAAGGTGTGGTCGTTCTACAACGCGGTCGGCATGTGCGACTTCGTCGGCACGCCCCTCAACGCGCTCGAGCTGGGGCCGCTGGTGGACTACGTCAACGCCGTCACCGGCTGGAACATGAGCCTCTACGAGGCCATGAAGGTCGGCGAGCGCAACAACACGCTGGCGCGCCTCTTCAACGTCCGCGAGGGCTTCACCCCCGACGACGACGTGCTGCCCGCGCGCCTGCACGAGGGGATCGGCAACGGCGCCCTCAAGGGGCAGCGCATCGACCCCGAGGAGTTCCGGAGCGCCCGGCGGATCTACTACGAGATGGCGGGCTGGGACCCGGCCACGGGACGGCCCACGCCGGCCCGGCTGGCCGAGCTGGGGCTGGACGCGGTGACCTCGTAGGGGCGGCGACCATGGGCCGGCGGATCATCGACCTCTCGATGCCGATCGAGAACGACGTGGTCTCCGATCCCCCGGGCTACGGTCCCCGGATCGAGTACCTGACCCACCGCGACACGGCCGGGGACGTCTGCGCGTTCTTCCCGGGCCTCCGCCCGGAGCAGCTGCCCGACGGGGAGGGCTGGGCGCTGGAGTGGGTCCGGCTCATGACCCACAACGGCACCCATCTGGACGCCCCCTACCACTTCGCCTCCACCATGGACCGCGGCCGGCGGGCCATCGCCATCGACGAGGTGCCGCTGGACTGGTGCTTCCAGCCCGGCGTCAAGCTGGACTTCCGCCACCTGCCCGACGGCCACGTGGTCACGGCGGCCGAGGTGGAGGCGGAGCTGGCGCGCATCGGCCACACGCTGCGCCCGCTCGAGATCGTCGTCGTCAACACCCGGGCCGGCTCGGCCTACGGCACGCCGGAGTACGTGCGGGCCGGCGCCGGCATGGGGCGGGAGGCGACGCTCTACCTGCTCGAGCGCGGGGTGCGCGTCACGGGGACCGACGCCTGGTCGTGGGACGCCCCCTTCGTGCACACCAGGGCCAGGTTCCAGCGGACCGGCGACGCCGGCCTCATCTGGGAGGGGCACAAGGCGGGGCGGGAGATCGGCTACTGCCACCTGGAGAAGCTGCACAACCTGGAAGCGCTGCCGCCCGACGGCTTCCTGATCGCCTGCTTCCCGGTCAAGATCCGCGGGGCCTCGGCCGGCTGGACGCGCGCCGTCGCGATCCTGGACGGCTGAGGCCCGGC
>JBBIIW010000352.1:0-3842 GCA_037446305.1 Candidatus Rokuibacteriota bacterium | reverse complement strand
GGACAACGTGGGGTGTTTGCTGCGGGGGGTGGACAAGGACGAGGTGGAGCGGGGGCAGGTGCTGGCCAAGCCGGGGTCGATCACGCCGCACCGGAAGTTCAAGGCGGAGGTGTACGTGCTGACGAAGGACGAGGGGGGGCGGCACACGCCGTTTTTCAACGGGTACCGGCCGCAGTTTTACTTTCGGACGACGGACGTGACGGGGGTGTGCACGCTGCCGAGCGGGGTGGAGATGGTGATGCCGGGGGACAACGTGAACCTGGTGGTGGAGCTGATCACGCCGGTGGCGATGGAGAAGGAGCTGCGGTTCGCGATCCGGGAGGGGGGGCGGACGGTGGGCGCCGGCGTCGTCACCGAGGTCCTGGAGTAGGAGCCCATGGTCACGCTGACCGCCGATCAGAAGATCCGGATCCGCCTGAAGGCCTACGACCATCACCTGCTGGATCGGTCGGTCAAGGAGATCGTGGAGACGGTCCGCCGGACGGGCGCCCGGGTCTCGGGGCCGGTGCTGCTGCCCACGATCGTGAACCGGTGGACCGTGCTCCGGTCCCCCCACGTGGACAAGACCTCCCGCGAGCAGTTCGAGATGCGCACCCACAAGCGCCTGCTGGACATCGTGGACCCCACGCCGGCCACCGTGGACTCGCTCATGAAGCTGGACCTGCCGGCCGGCGTCGACGTGGAGATCAAGCTGTGACGGCGATCACGCGACACGCCGGAGCGCGGCGCGACGGCCGGCCGGTCTCGACATAGCCATGGCCAGGAAAGAGGGACTGCTCGGACGCAAGGTGGGGATGACCCACGTCTTCGCGGAGGACGGCAGCCAGGTGCCGGTCACGGTGCTCGAGGCCGGCCCCTGCACGGTGGTCGGCATCCGTACCCGCGCCCAGGATGGGTACGACGCGCTCCAGCTGGGCTTCGAGCCGAAGACGAAGAACGTCACCAAGCCGATGGCCGGCCACTTCAAGAAGGCCGGGGTGGCTCCGATGCGGGTGGTGCGCGAGTTCCGCCTGGAGAAGGGCGAGATGCTGCAGGGCTACCAGGTCGGCCAGACGGTCACCGCCGAGCTGTTCAAGCCCGGCGAGCTGGTGGACGTGGTCGGCGTGACCAAGGGCAAGGGCTTTCAGGGCGGCGTGAAGCGCCACGGCTGGTACGGAGGCGACGCGACCCACGGCTCGATGTTCCACCGGGCTCCGGGGTCCATCGGCGCCTCCTCGGATCCCTCCCGGGTGTGGCCCGGTCACCGGCTTCCCGGCCGGATGGGCGGCGACCGGCGGACGATCCTCAACCTGAGCGTGGTCCGGGTGCTGCCGGAGCAGAACCTGGTGCTGGTCAAGGGTGCGGTCCCGGGCGCCAACGGCAGCCTGGTGATGATCCGCAAGAGCGTGAAGACGACCAAGGCCCAGCAGAAGGCGGCCGGCGAGAAGCGGTGATGCCGACGGTCGAGGTCCTCAGTCCGCAGGGAGCGAAGACGGGAACGCTGGAGCTGAAGCCCGAGGTCTTCGGTGCCGATGGCCTGGAGGCCCGGACGCCGCTGCTGCACCAGGCGGTCACGCGGGAGCTGGCCGACCGCCGGGTGGGCACCCACGACACCAAGGGCCGGAGCGAGGTCTCGGGCGGCGGGCGCAAGCCATGGCGCCAGAAGGGCACCGGGCGCGCCCGGCAGGGCTCGATCCGCGCCACGCAGTGGAAGGGCGGAGGCAAGCCGTTCGGGCCCACGCCGCGCTCCTACCGCCAGGACCTGCCGCGGCAGATGCGGCGGGCGGCGCTGCGGGCGGCGGTGGCCGCGCAGCTGTCGGCGGGCGCCTGCACGGTGGTGGAAGCGCTCCCGGGCGCCGACGGCAAGACCAAGACCCTGGTGAGCTGGCTGGCCGGCCTGGGGCTGGCCGCGGTGCCCACGGTCCTGGTCGTCAGCGCGGTGGACGAGCGGCTGGCCCGGGCCGCCCGGAACGTGGCCTGGCTGACCGTGGAGCGCCCCCACCAGGTGTCGGTGTACCAGCTGCTCCGGGCCCGGCAGGTGCTGTTCGAGCGCGCCGCCCTGGTGGCGCTGGAGGAGGCGCTGGCCCCATGAGTCGCGATCCCCGGCAGGTGATCCTGCGGCCGATCATGACCGAGAAGAGCATGCGCCAGAAGGACGAGCGCAACGTCGTCACCTTCATGGTCCGGCCGGACGCCAACAAGATCGAGATCCGCGACGCCGTCGAGCGCGTCTTCAACGTCAAGGTCAGCGATGTGCGGACGATGAACTACGCCGGGAAGCTCAAGCGCATGGGACGCCATCAGGGTCGCCGGTCGGACTGGAAGAAGGCCGTCGTGCAGCTGGCGCCCGGACACAAGATCGAGCTGGTGGAGGGGGCCTGAACCCATGGCCATCCGGACGGTCAAGCCGACCTCGCCCGCCCGACGCTACCTGACGTACGTCGTCCGGGACGAGATCACCAAGCCCGAGCCGGAGAAGCGCCTGCTGGCGCCGAAGAGCCGGATCAGCGGGCGGAATGCCTACGGCCGCATCACCGTGCGTCACCGCGGCGGCGGGCACAAGCGGATGCTCCGCCAGGTGGACTTCCGCCGCGAGAAGTTCGGCATTCCGGCCCGGGTGGCGGCCATCGAGTACGATCCCAATCGGTCGGCTCACCTGGCGCTGCTGCACTACCGGGACGGCGAGAAGCGGTACATCATCGCGCCCCACGGCATCAAGGTCGGCGACACGGTGATGTCGGGCCCCCAGGCCGACATCCTGCCCGGCAACGCCCTGCCGATCCGGAACATCCCGGTCGGGACCCTCGTGCACAACGTCGAGCTCCAGCCCGGCCGGGGCGCGCAGATGTGCCGCAGCGCGGGGGCGCAGGCGCAGCTGCTGGCGAAGGAGGGCGACCGGGCGACCCTGAAGCTGCCCTCGGGCGAGGTCCGGCTGGTGAGCGTCGAGTGCATGGCCACCGTGGGCCAGGTGGGCAACCTGGATCACGAGAACGTCTCGGTGGGCAAGGCGGGCCGGCGGCGCTGGCTCGGCTTCCGGCCCACCGTCCGCGGCACGGTGATGAATCCGGTGGACCATCCCATGGGCGGCGGCGAGGGCCGGGGCAAGGGCAATCACCCGATGACGCCCTGGGGCAAGCCAACGAAGGGCTACAAGACCCGCCGGGGCGCCAAGCCGTCCGACGCCTGGATCGTGACGCGGCGGAAGAAATAGGAGCCGGGGATGGGACGCTCGCTGAAGAAGGGCCCGTACGTGGACGAGACGCTCCTCACGCGCGTGGAAGAGATGAACCGCAGCCGGCAGAAGAAGGTCCTGAAGACCTGGTCCCGCCGCTCGACCATCGTCCCCGAGTTCGTGGGACACACGCTGGCCGTCCACAACGGCAAGAAGTTCATCCCGGTCTACATCACCGAGAACATGGTCGGTCACCGGCTGGGCGAGTTCGCCCTGACCCGGACCTTCAAGGCCCACGGCCAGGCCGAGAAGGCGGCGGCCTCGCCGACGGGGAAGGCCTAGGCATGCGCGCGGTGGCCCGGGCGCGCTTCGTCCGCGTGTCGGCCCGCAAGGCGGGGCTGGTGCTGCGCCAGATCCGGGGCAAGCCGGTGGCCGAAGCGCTGGCGACCCTGCAGTTCACGCCGCGGGCGGCGGCGCGGCTGGTCGAGAAGGTGCTGCGGTCGGCGGTGGCCAACGCCGAGCACAACCACCAGGTGCGCAACCTGGACGACCTCCGGGTGGTGCAGGCCACGGCCGACGTCGGGCCCAGCCTCAAGCGCGTCCAGCCGCGCGCCATGGGGCGGGCCTTCTTCATCCGGCACCGCACCAGCCACCTCACGGTCGCGGTGAGCGACGAGCGCGCCGGCGCCGC
>JBBIIW010000351.1:0-3843 GCA_037446305.1 Candidatus Rokuibacteriota bacterium | reverse complement strand
CCGCGCCGCCGGCCGGCCCGCCGCCGCTGCCCGCGGTCACTGGAACTCGGCCCGAAGCCCGACGAGCGCGTTGAAGCCCGGCGCGCGGAAGCCGAACACCTCCTCGTAGCTCTCGTCGGTCACGTTTTCCACCCGGGCCGTCAGGTGCAGGCCCTCGAGGACGCCGCGCCGCCCCAGCAGCCGCCACCGGCCCCCGACGTCGATGCGGTGCCAGCCCGGGTTGCGCACGCCGGGCGCCTCGAGGTGACTGGACGCGACGTGGGCCTGGGCGAACAGCTCGAGCACCGGCAGGGGCCTGACCGCGAGGCCCGCGTTCCAGACGTGCTCCGGGAACCGCCGCAGCGGCTGACCGGTGATCAGGTCGCGGGTCGAGGTGTTGGTGTAGTTGACGTAGAGCAGGAGCCAGTCGAGCGGCTCCACCTCGAGGGACGTCTCCACCCCCTGGGTCCGGGCCCGGCCCACGTTGAACGGCAGGAACTGCCCGTTGCGGAACTCGATCTGGATCAAATCCTCGAAGCGGTTGTGGAAGAACGTGAAGCCGAACCGCACCCGGTTCCTCCACAGCTGCTGGTCGACGCCCACGTCGTAGCTCTCGCTGTGCTCGGGCTCGAGGGCCGGGTTGCCGAACCCCGGGAAGAACAGGTCGTTGAACGTCGGCGCCCGGAACCCGAGCCCCCAGCCGGCGCGCAGCCGGGTGCCGGTCTCCTTGATGGCCAGCGCGGCCGCCACCCGGGGGGTCACCTCGTCGCCGAAGACGCTGTTGTCCTCCCAGCGCACGCTGCCGGTCACGAAGAGGCGGTCGAAGAACCTGACCTCGTCCTGCAGGAAGACCCCCACGGTCTCGATCGTCTCGTCGAACCCGCCCCGGATCTCGCCCGTCTCGACCCGGTACTCGCCGCCGACCGTGAGCGTGGTCCAGCGGGCGGGATGGAAGGCGTTGAGCAGCTCGACCTCGCGGCGCCGGGTCTTGATGAGCGAGTCGGTGACGAAGTCGCCGGGCGGCGGGGGCGAGTCCTGGAAGGCCGTGTGGTTCGACCACTGCCCGACGCGGGCGCTCACGTCCCACCACTCGCGCACCGGCTGCCGGTAGGCCAGGGTGTAGAGCCACGTCTCCACCTGCTGCTGGGCGTTGGGGTCGAGGATCGTGGGCGGCGGGATGGTGGAGTCGACCGGCAGGTCGGTCAGCGTCCGCGAGTAGCGGCCGGTGAACGAGAGCTCGCCCCCCCAGGGGAAGTCGTAGCCCAGCCGGCCCGCCACCGCCGTCTGCTCGGTGTCGTCGTTGTCGAACCGGCCGCCGTGGTCGAGGCGGCTGCCCGACAGGCTGTAGTTGAAGCGCTGCCAGGACCCGGAGACCCCTACCCGCTCCCGCCAGGTGGCGTCGCTGCCGCCCTCCACGTGCACGACGCCGCGGGGCGGCCCCTGGCCCTTGCGGGTGATGATGTTGACGACGCCCCCGATGGCGTCGGCGCCGTAGAGCGTGGACTGCGGGCCGCGGATCACCTCGATGCGCTCGACGGCATCCAGCGACAGCTCCGAGAGGTCGGCCAGCCCGGAGGTGGGGCTCGACACCCGCAGGCCGTCCACCAGGACCTGGACCTGGTTGGCCCCGGCGCCCCGGATGCGCAGCGTGGTCAGCTTGCCGGGCCCTCCGGAGCGCTGCACCTCGAGGCCCGGCACCTGCCGCAGCGCCTCGGTCACGTCCTCGTAGGCGAACGTCCGCAGCTCGTCCTCGGTGATGACGGTGACCGCCGCGCCGATCTGCTCCGACGGCGTCGGCACCTTGGTGGCCGTGACGACCACCGGCTCCACCGTCCGCGTCTCCTGCGCCTCCGCTCCGCCGGCCAGCCCCACGGCGGCCGCCAGCCCGGCGACGATGAACGTGCGCCGCATGCTCCACTCCTCTCCGCGAAGGGTTCGAAGCGCGCCCCGGACAGGTCTCCTGACTCGTGGATCGTCGCCGCGCCCTCGCCTTCCCATCCGCGCTCGAGCACCGGACAGTGGCTCCGCGTCGCGGAGAGGACGCGCTCCCCACTCACAGTGGCGGGACCGTGCCGGACTCGGCCCTCCGGGCCTCACCGGCTTCCCTCGATCCGGGGCCTCTCGTGATCAGCACCCGCGCTGCGCTCTCACCTCCCTTCCCCCGCCGGCGGCGCCGCCGGCCAGGCGACCTGCACGAGGGGCCGCCCGCTGGTCGCGCCGCGCTCCACCCGGACGGGGCAGCCGTACGCCTGCTCCAGGCGCGCGGGCTCCAGCACCTCGCCGGGCGTGCCCAGCGCCGCCACCCGCCCGCCGGCCAGCAGCAGCAGGCGATCGGCGAGCTCGGCGGCCAGGTTGAGATCGTGGGAGACGAGCAGGACGGTCGTGCCCCGCTCCCGGTTCACCCGCCTGAGGAGCGCCACGCACTCGCCCTGGTAGCGCAGGTCCAGGTGGGCGGTGGGCTCGTCGAGGATCAGCAGCGTGGGCTCCTGGGCCAGCGCCCGGGCCAGGATGACGCGCTGGCGCTCGCCGCCGCTCAGGCTCTCCACCGGGGCGCCCGCCAGCGAGGCCACGCCGGTGAGGGCCATGGCGGCCCGGGCCGCCGCCAGATCGCCGGGCGTGTCGAAGAACCGCCCGGGGCCGTGCGGGTACCGGCCGAGGAGGACGAGCTGTTCCACCGTGAAGGGCAGGGCCGCCGGCATCTCCTGGGGCACCACGGCCACCCGGCGGGCCAGCTCGGCGCGCGACAGGTCGGCCAGGGACCGGCCCTCGAAGCGGATCTCGCCCCGGGACGGCCTCACGACCCGGGTCAGGAGCCGGATCAGGGTGGTCTTGCCGGCGCTGTTCGGCCCGATCAGGCCGAGGATCTCGCCCCGCTGCACCGCGAAGGAGAGCTCGCCGAGCGCGAAGCGCCGGCCCCCGGCCGCGGCGCCGGGATACGCGAACGCCACGTCGCGCACGCTGACCAGCGGGCTCAGGACGCCCTCACCGTCCCGAGGCCTCACGGCCCCACCCGCGCCCGCGTGCGCAGCAGGTACACGAAGAAGGGCGCGCCGCACAGCGAGGTGACGACGCCCACGGAGAGCTCGGCCGGCGAGACCAGGTTGCGGGCGAGCGTGTCGGCCGCGAGGAGGAACAGCGCGCCGCCGGGCAGCGCCGCCGGGACCAGCACGCGGTGGTCGGGGCCGAGCAGCAGACGCAGGCTGTGCGGCACCACCAGGCCCACGAAGCCGATGGGCCCCGCGAAGGCCACCACGCAGGCGGTCAGGAGCGCGGCGCCGGCGAACACGCGCACCTTCAGGCGCTCGGCGTCCACCCCCAGCTGGAGCGCCGCCTCCTCGCCCAGCGCGAGCACGTTCAGCTCGCGCGCCCGCCCCAGGACGAGCCAGAAGCCGAGCGCGGCCAGCGCGGCGAAGACGGCCAGCGCCCGGGGCGGGACGGCGCTGACGTTGCCGAGCAGCCAGTGGACGACCCCGGCCAGCCGGTCGAGGTCCACCAGCGAGGTGAGCACGGTGATGGCCGACGCGAAGAAGATCCCGACGATGACGCCGGCCAGCAGCAGCGTCTGCACCGGCAGGCCACCCCCCGTGACGGCGATCCGGTAGACGGTCACGCCGGCCACCAGGGCCCCGGCGAAGCCGAACGCCGTCAGGCGGGCGCCGTCGGCCAGGTCGCCGGCCACGCCCGTGAGCTGTCCCACCACGACGCCGAAGGCGGCGCCGCTCGACACGCCGAGCACGGAGGGCTCGGCCAGCGGGTTGCGCGTCAGGGCCTGGAAGCCCACGCCGGCCACCGCCAGCGCGCCGCCGGCGAGCGCCGCGGCGGCGATGCGCGGCAGCCGCACGCTCCAGATCACCACCGTCTCGG
>JBBIIW010000350.1:0-3859 GCA_037446305.1 Candidatus Rokuibacteriota bacterium | reverse complement strand
CCCGGGCCGGGCCGGAGGCGAGCCCAACGCGCTCCGCGTGCGCCTGCCGGCGGCCGACGACCCGGGGCCGGCCGTCGCCGCGCTCCAGGAGATCTGCCGGGCCCACCCGGGCGGCGTCCCGGTCTTCGTCCACGTGCTCCTGCCCGAGCGCGAGGTGGTCGTCCGCACGCGCGCCCTGAGCGTGGACGGCACCGCCGAGCTGCTGGGCCGCCTGGAGGAGCGGCTGGGGCCGGGCAGGGTGGCCATCGACTATGCCTGAGGCCCTGGACTTCGAGCAGCCGCTGCTGGACCTGGAATCGCGCATCGCCGAGCTGCAGGCCCTGGACGACCCGGCCCGGCGCGACGAGATCACCCGGCTCGAGGACCGCCTGGCGCGCCTGCGCCAGAAGACCTTCGCCAGCCTGACCGCCTGGCAGACGACTCAGCTGGCCCGGCATCCCCGGCGGCCGCACACCCGCGACTTCTGCCGCCTCCTCTTCGAGGACTTCATCGAGCTGCACGGCGACCGGCTGTACGGCGACGACCCCGCCATCGTGGGCGGCCTGGCCCGCCTGGCCGGACGGAGCGTGGTCGTCATCGGCCACCAGAAGGGGCGCGAGACCCGGGAGAAGATCGCCCGCAACTTCGGCATGCCGCACCCCGAGGGCTACCGGAAGGCCCTGCGCCTCATGCAGCTGGCCGACAAGTTCGGCAAGCCCGTCATCACCTTCATCGACACGCCGGGCGCCTACCCGGGCATCGGGGCCGAGGAGCGCGGGCAGGCCGAGGCCATCGCGCGCAACCTGCGGGTCATGGCCGGTCTCCGCACGCCGATCATCGCCGTCGTCACCGGGGAGGGGGGCAGCGGCGGCGCCCTGGCCATCGGGATGGGCAACCGGGTGCTGATGCTCCAGTACGCCGTCTACTCCGTGATCTCGCCCGAGGGATGCGCCGCCATCCTGTGGGGCGACGCCGCCCGGGCGCCCGAGGCGGCCGAGATCATGAAGATCACGGCCCCTGACCTGCAGCGGCTGGGCGTCATCGACGCCATCGTGCCCGAGCCGCCCGGCGGCGCCCACCGGGACTGGGAGGCGACGGCGGCCAGCCTCAAGGAAGCGCTGCTGGCCCACCTCGACGCGCTGCGGATGCAGACGCCGGATGCCCTGGTCAACGAGCGCTGGGAGCGGTTCCGGCGGATCGGCGTCTACGAGGAGGAGGCGGTCCCCGAGCGGCGGGCGTGAGGCCGAGGCTCAGCGCCTGAGCAGGGCCGCCGCGACGTCCTCGTCGGTCACCAGCACGTTGACGAAGCGGCCGCGCAGCGCGCCCCGGATGGCCTCCACCTTGGGCCGGCCCCCGGCCACGGCGACCACGTGGCGGTCCTCCCGCCGCGACAGCGCCTGCAGGCGCTCGCCGGTGACGGCCAGCATGCGCCGCATCAGCACCCGCAGCTCGGGGCGATCGACCAGCCGTCCGTCGGCGTCGAAGGGCTGGTAGTTGATCTCCCCGACCACGCCCAGCTCCCGGAGCCGCCGGACGCTCACGCCGTAGGTCTCGGCCAGCGAGCAGAACCCGGGCGTCTGCTCGGCGATCTGGCCGATGCCGACCAGCGCGATGTCCACGTTCTGGGCCGCCTCGTAGATCTTCTGGACCTCGGCATCGCGCAGCAGGCGCCGCCGCTCGCGCTCGATGTCCCGGAGCGAGAGCAGGTGCTGCACGGGCAGGGCGTAGGCGGTGACGTGGGGCCGGTACTTGGCGGCCATCATGCCCACCAGGGTGTTGGGGGAGATGTCGACCAGCTTGAGCGTGCTCTCGCCCGACAGCGGGTAGAGGGCCAGGTCGCGCAGGCGGCGCTCCCGCAGCGCGCGCACCGTCTGGTAGAGCGTCAAGCCGCAGGAGAGGCCCACCTGCCGGCCGTGGTCGGCCGCCTTCTCGAAGTAGCGCGCGGCCGCCACGCCGAGAGCCTCCCGGACGTCCCCGCGCCCGCCGGCGGTCACGACGACGGCATCGCGCAGGCCGAAGCGCTCGGTCAGCCCCGTCTCCAGCTCCTGGATGCGGGGCAGGTCCAGCTCGACGCGCACGAAGCCCTCGTCCATGGCGCGCTTGAGGAGGCGGGAGACGGTGGCCGCCGACACGCCCAGCGCGGCGGCGATGTCCTTCTGGCTCCGGCCCTGGCGGTAGTAAAGCTCCAGGCACTGGACCATCAGGCGCAGCTCACCGGGCCGGTGAGAAATTAATTTCATGGCCTTCAAGTTCTTGCTTGACCGGCCCAGTGTACCGCGGCTATCCTCGGGACGTCACGCGTTGTCGAGCACCGCCGACGAGGCAAAGGAGGCTTGCATGGCTGCCAAGCGCTACGGCCCCGCCGACGGGACCCCCAGCCCCTCGCTCGCCGAGTACCACCAGTCCAAGGACGAGCTGGTCGGGCTCCCGCAGACCGTCGCGGAGAAGGTCGCCGTCACCAACACGCCGAACATCTTCTCGTACCGGTCGTACGTGTTCGCCAGGAACCCCGCCCTCGTCCAGCGCTTCGTCAAGGCCACCAAGGCCGACGTCGGCGGCGTGGGCGGCCACGTGGTCGCCGCCGAGGAAGTCAAGTCCGTGGTGGCCAAGTTCGTCCTGGAGAACAACGGCTATCGCGGCGAGCCGATCTTCACCTCGCTGATCGTGACCCACACCGGCGACGACGTGGCGGTGACCGGCATCATGAGCGAGCGGGTCGACATGAGCGTCGTGGACGAGCTGATGTGGGACGCCCTCCAGGAGGGCGCGGCCAAGGCGGCCGAGCTGGGGCTCTACGGCCCGGGCCAGGACCTGGTCGCCGACGCCTTCACCGGCAACCTCCGGGGCGCGGGGCCGGCCACGGTGGCCCTGCCGCTGCCCGTCCGCAAGGACAACGCCTCCCAGACCGTCGTGCTCTCCTTCGCCGACAAGACCGAGCCCATGGCGTTCAACTACTACGCCACCGGCGCCTACTGCCTGCCGCGCTTCAACAGCGGGCTGGTCATCGCGTCCTCGAAGATGAAGCGCGGCTACATCTTCGACATCGTGGACCTGGACACCAAGGCCCAGGCCATCGAGGCCGGGGTCCATCCCCGGGACCAGAAGGCACTGGACGGCAAGATGGAGGAGCTGGCCAAGGGGCTGCAGGAGAAAGTCATCCGCCTGCGGGCGCCCGAGGATCTCTACGACATCGAGGGGCTCACCCGCTCCTCGCGCTTCGTGGTCGCGCGCATCTGGTCACGGGACGAGCAGGGGGAGGCCGACCAGCTGGGCTACGTGGTCTCGGCGGAGCGGCTGCACAACATCAAGACCAAGAAGGGCTTCACCTACGGCGGCAAGGACGACCCGGTCCTCCTGGGCTTGGCCCAGGGCGACTGGCCGGCGCCGGGCGAGATCACCTCGCCCTGGGCCGCCTGCCCCATGGTGGCCGGCGACTGCCGGGGCAGCCACCACCTGCACATCCTGCCGGTGCCCATCAACTCGCAGACGTCGTACTGGTCGGGGCCGATCCTCTCCTGCCTGACCCTGTCGGTGAACATCCACACCGGGCGCATCGGCGCCATCTCCGACCAGTTCGCGCTCGGCACTCCCTGGGATCAGGTGCGCCGGCGGGCCTCCGAGCTGGCGATCCAGTTCCGGACCGCGCACGGGATCAAACAGCCGGCCACCCTGCACGAGGACGAGCTGGAGTACCAGGAGGGCTGGAAGGAGCGCCGGGCGCGCCTGGAGCGGCAGTTCCGCGTGCAGCCGGCCCTGACGTTCACCAACGGCCACGGGCGCGCCCAGGCGGCATCGCCCGCGGTCGGGATCCGGGCCGGCCGCCCGGACGAGATCGACTAGCGGCGGCGTCGCGCGCCGGTCCCGGCGGCGACTGCGACGG
>JBBIIW010000349.1:0-3870 GCA_037446305.1 Candidatus Rokuibacteriota bacterium | reverse complement strand
CGCGGAAGGCGGGCGCGCGCGCCCGCGCGGTGGTCGCCGAGGGCAGCGCCCCGCAGCAGATCGTGCGGGCGGCCCGGGGCAAGCGGGCCGACCTGATCGTCATGGGCACCCACGGCCGGGGCGCCGTGGCCAAGTTCTTCCTGGGCAGCGTGGCGGAGCGCGTCGTGGGCCGGGCGCCCTGCCCGGTGCTGACCATCCGGGGACGGTAGATCCCGAAAGGAGCGGTCCCATGCAGGTGCGCGACCTGATGACCCGCGACCCGATCACCGTCCCGCCGGAAACGAGCATCACCGAGGCCCGGGCCCTGATGGCCCGCGAGCGGATCCGGCACCTGCTGGTGGCCGAGGGCCAGCGGCTGCTCGGCATCGTCACCGACCGGGACATCCGCCTGAACCTGCCGTCGCCGGCGACCAGCCTGTCCGTCTGGGAGATCAACTATCTCTTGCAGCGGCTGACGGTGAAGGAGGTCATGACGCGGACGCTCATCACCGTCGATCCCGATCGCCCGGTGGCCGAGGCCGCGCGGCTCATGCTCGAGCACAAGATCGGCGCCCTGCCGGTGCTGGACGGGGAGCGGATCGCCGGCATCCTCACCGAGACCGACCTGGTCCGTGCCTTCGCGCTCAGCGCCGCCCGCGGCGCGGCGCCGAGCCGTGTCTGAGCCCCTCCCCGGAGCGCTGATCCTGGTCGTCGACGACGAGGCCGACATGCTCGGCACGCTGCGGCGCGTCCTCGAGCGCCGGGGCCACCAGGTCATCACGGCAGCCACCCGGCAGCGGGGCCTGGAGTCGATCGAGACCCTGGCGCCGGCCCTGGTGGTGGCCGACCTGCGGCTGCCGGACGGCAGCGGGCTCGACATCGTCCGGGCCGCCCGGCAGGCCTCGTGGCGCCCGCCGGTCGTCGTGGTCACCGGCTTCGCCTCCAACCAGAACCGCCTGGAGGCCTTGCAGGCCGGCGCGACCGCCTACCTCAGCAAGCCGTTCTCGCTGACGGCGTTCACGGATCTGGTGGAGCGGCTGCTCGCCCAGCGCAGCGACGGGGCGGCCGGGGCGTGAGCCCGCCCGAGCCTCAGGCGGCCCGCTCGCCGTCGCGCAGGCGGCAGCGCTGCGCGCAGTACCGGCGGGCCGGCCAGAGCGAGCAGCTCGTCACCTTCCGCAGGGCCCGGACGCCCAGGGCCTCGGCGAATCCGGCACGGGCGAACGTCACCTGCGCCGCCTGGCCGGTGACGGGACAGCGGGTCGGGCTCGGGAGCCGGTAGCGCGTGGCGGCGGCCACCCCGACCGGCAGCAGGACGTAGACGAGCGCGATCAGGACCAGGACGGGCAGGACCAGCCAGGGGTTCATGGGCGCTCCTCCTTGCCGGCAGTGACCACGTGCCCTGGATACCCCGCCCCGGTCTCCCCGGCCATGCGCCGGCCGGCTCATCTGCCTGGTGCGCCTGCATCCGGGCGGGGCAGCGCTGCCGCACGGCTGGGGCGCGGCCGGGCTCCGCCCGCCCCCGCGGCCGCGCCCGGAGCCCGATTTCCGGCCCGTTTCGCGTCACCGCGCCTTGCACGTCGCTTGCAGCCCCGAGCGCGAAGGGGGGAATGCGATGGCCGACGACAGCCTGACCGTCACCGACAACCGCACCGGCAAGACCTACCGGATCCCGATCACCGAGGGGGCCATCCGGGCCATGGACCTCCGGCAGATCAAGACGGGCCCCGAGGACTTCGGGCTGCTGTCCTACGACCCGGCCTTCATGAACACGGCCTCCACCCGCAGCGCCATCACCTACATCGACGGCGACCGCGGGGTGCTCTGGTACCGCGGCTACCCCATCGAGCAGCTCGCCGAGCAGTCCACGTTCCTGGAGGTCGCCTACCTCCTGATCCACGGCGAGCTGCCCACGGCCCGGGCCTTCGAGGAGTGGACCTGGCAGATCACCCACCACACCTGGGTGCACGAGAACCTCAAGAAGTTCATGGACGGCTTCCACCACGACGCCCACCCCATGAGCATGCTGATCTCGTCGGTGGCGGCGCTGAGCACCTTCTACCCCGACGCCCGGGTCAACCGGGACCCGGGACACCGGGAGCTGCAGATCTACCGGCTGATCGCCAAGGTGCCGACGCTGGCCGCCTACGCCTACCGTCACAGCCTGGGGCGGCCCTACGTCTACCCGGACAACGATCTGAGCTACGCCGGCAACTTCCTGAACATGGTCTGGAAGATGGCCGAGACCCGGTACAAGCCGGAGCCGGTGCTGGAGCGCGCGCTCGACGTGCTCTTCATCCTGCACGCCGACCACGAGCAGAACTGCTCCACCAGCGCCATGCGCGGCGTCGGCTCCTCGGGCGTGGACCCCTACTCGGCCCTGGCGGCGGCGGCGGCCGCGCTCTACGGCCCGCTGCACGGCGGCGCCAACGAGGCCGTCCTCCGCATGCTGCGCTCGATCGGCTCCCTGGGCCGCGTGCCCGAGTTCATCCGGCAGGTCAAGGCCGGCGAGGCCCGGCTGATGGGCTTCGGCCACCGGGTCTACAAGAACTACGACCCCCGGGCCCGGATCATCAAGCGCATCGCCGACGAGGTGTTCGCGGTCACCCGGCCCAGCCCCCTCCTGCCCATCGCGCTCGAGCTGGAGCGGATCGCGCTGCAGGACGAGTACTTCGTGAGCCGCAAGCTCTACCCGAACGTGGACTTCTACTCGGGGCTGATCTACGAGGCCATGGGCTTTCCGGTCGAGATGTTCCCGGTGCTGTTCGCGATTCCCCGCACGGCCGGCTGGCTGGCCCAGTGGCAGGAGATGCTGCAGGATCCGGAGCAGAAGATCGCTCGCCCGCGCCAGCTCTACACCGGCCCGGGGCGGCGGGAGTACGTGCCGGCCGGTCGGCGGCCGTGACCGGGCTCGTCTTCGACCGGGCGCCGGTGCGGGTCTACTGGGAGCTGACGCGGGCCTGCCAGCTGGCCTGCCGCCACTGCCGGGCGGAGGCCATGCCGCGCCGGGCTCGCGACGAGCTCACCACCTGGGAGTGCCGGCGCGTGCTGGGCGACCTGGCCGCGGGCCGGCCCCGACCGCACGTCGTCTTCACGGGCGGCGATCCCCTCGAGCGTCCCGACCTCCTGGACCTGGTCCGCCACGCGGGCAACCTGGGCCTCGAGGTCTCGGTGGCGCCCAGCGCCACGCCCGCGCTGACGGCCGGGGCGATCCGGGCGCTGCAGCGGGCCGGGGTGAAGGCGATGTCCCTGAGCCTGGACGCCCCGACCGCCGAGGCGCACGACGGCCTGCGCGGCGTGCCGGGCTGCTTCGCCCGCACGCTGGCGGCGGCCAGGGCCGCCGTCGAGGCGGGCATCCCGCTCCAGATCAACACGCTGGTGGCGCTGGAGACGGCGCCGCTGCTGCCCGCCACCGCTGACCTCGTGGCCGGGCTGGGCGCCGCGCGGTGGAGCCTCTTCTTCCTGATCAGCACCGGCCGGGGCCGCACGCTGTCCCCGGTCAGCCCCGAGCAGTGCGAGCGGCACCTGCGCTGGCTCGCCGCCCGCGCCCCCCGGCTGCCGTTCATGGTGTCGACGACCGAGGCGCCGCACTTCCGGCGCATCCTCGTGCAGGCCATGCGGGCGGCCGGGCGCAGCGACGCCGAGATCGCGGCCAGCCCGGCCGCGCGCGGGTGGGGCGTCCGGGACGGCAACGGGATCATGTTCATCGCCGCCAACGGCGACATCACCCCTTCCGGGTTCCTGCCGCTGGTGGCCGGCAACGTCCGGGCCGACGATCCTCTCGCCGTCTACCGGGAGGCGCCGCTCTTCCAGGCGCTCCGGGCCCCCGGCCGGTTCCGCGGGCGCTGCGGCCGGTGCGAGTTCCGGGGGGTCTGCGGCGGCTCGCGGGCGCGC
>JBBIIW010000348.1:0-3874 GCA_037446305.1 Candidatus Rokuibacteriota bacterium | reverse complement strand
CCCGGAGCGCCGCCCCCGCTCCGCCGAGCGCCCCCGTCGCGCCCCGGCAGCGGTTCGCGGTGGAGTTCGGGCCCTTCATGGTGGCGGCCGAGGCGGAGCGCGTCGAGCGGGAGCTGACGCACGCCGGCTACCAGACGGTGCGCTTCCGCCTGGAGACGGACGCCACCGTCTACGCCGTGCTGATCGAGCCCCTGCCCACGCCGGCCGATGCCGAGCGGCTGCTGGCCACGCTGCGGGAGGAGGGATTCCCGGACGCGGCCGTCCAGCCGGGCGAGCCGCTGGCGGTGCAGGTCGGCGAGCTGATGCCGCTGCGCGGCGCCGTGCAGCTCGGCGAGCGTCTGCGCGGGCGCGGCCACCCGGTGCGCATCGCAGCCCGGCCGGGGCAGGCGGCCAGCTTCGTCATCCGCCACGGCAACTTCACCTCGCGGCAGGAGGCGGAGGCCGCCGCCCGCGAGCTGGCGCGCCTGGGGCTGCCCAACCACGTGGTCCAGGTGCGGTAGACCGCGCGCTCGCCGTGCCGCTGCCTCGCCTGCTCGTCCTGGTCAGCGTGATGGTCGGCCTGACGTTCCTGGCCGCGCAGGCCCTGGCCAGGGTCCGGCTGGAGTACACGCTGGCGGCCGTCTTCACGCTGGCCGTCTTCATCTTCGTCTTCGTCCGGGCGGACGCCGGCCTCTACCTGGTCCTCTTCTCGATGCTGCTCTCGCCCGAGTTCGCGCTCGGCGGCGGCGGGTGGGCCGAGGGGCGCGCGGTCGTGGTCCGGCTGGAGGACCTGCTGCTGTTCGCCATCGCGCTGAGCTGGCTGGCCAGGATGGCGGTGAACAAGGAGCTGGGCCTGGCCGTCAGGACGCCGCTCAACCGCTGGATCGTGCTCTACGTGCTGGTCAACGCGGTGGCGACCCTGGTCGGCTACGCCACCGGCACGGTCAAGACCGCCGCCGGCTTCTTCTACGTCCTCAAGTACATCGAGTACTTCGTCGTCTTCTACATGACCGTCAACAACCTGCGCGACCGGGCGCAGGCCCGGCGGCTGGTGGTGGCGGCCTTCGCCGTCGCGCTCCTGGTCAGCCTGATCGCCGCCGCCCAGATCCCCGGCGGCGAGCGCGTCACGGCGCCCTTCGAGGGGGAGACCGGCGAGCCGAACACCCTGGGCGGCTACCTGCTGCTCATGATGGCCCTGGCCGCCGGCGTCGCGATCGAGACGTCGCGGCTGCAGGTCCGGGTCGCGGCCCTGGGGGCGCTGGGCGTCATGGCCGTGCCCTTCCTCTTCACGCTCTCCCGGGCCTCCTACCTGGCCGTGCTGCCCGCGACGGCCGCCCTGGTGGCCCTGAGCCGCCGCCACCGGCGGGTGGTGGTGGGCGCGCTGGCCGTGCTCCTCCTGCTCGCGCCGGTGGTGCTGCCCTCGCTGGTCCCCGCCCCGGTGAGCCGGCGCGTGCTGTACACCTTCGAGCCCGAGCGCGGGCAGCCCACGGTGCGCCTGGGCGGCGTGGCCTTCGACCCCTCGACCTCGGAGCGGCTGCTGGCCTTCAAGGCCGCGCTGGAGGGCTGGACGCGGCGGCCGATCCTGGGCTACGGCGTGACGGGGTTCAAGTTCATGGACGCCCAGTACGCGCGCGTCCTGGTCGAGCTGGGGCTCGTCGGCTTCGTCGTGTTCGCGGGGCTGCTGGGGGCCGTGTTCCGGGCCGGACTGCGGGCGCTGCGCACGCTGAGCGATCCCGAGGACCGCGGGCTGGCCCTGGGCTTCCTGGCCGGCACGGTGGCCCTTTGCGTCCACGCCATCGGAGCCAACACGTTCATCATCGTGCGGATCATGGAGCCGTTCTGGTTCTTCGCGGGCATCATCGTGCTCCTGCCGGTGCTGCGGCCGGGCCCGGCGCCCGCGCCGCTGCGGCAGCCCGTGGGGCTGGCCCGGTCGCCCGCATGAGCGCGCGCGGCTTCGCGGCCCGCGCCCGCGCCGTCCGGCTCCTGGTCATGGACGTGGACGGCGTGCTCACCGACGGCCGGATGATCCTCACCGAGCGGGGCGACGAGCTGAAGGGGTTCCACAGCCGCGACGGCGTGGCCATCGCGCTGGCCCGCCAAGCCGGCCTGCGGACGGCGATGGTGACGGGGGAGCGCAGCACGATCGCCAAGACGCGCGGCGACCGGCTGGGCGTGGATGCCGTGGTGCTGGGCGCCCGCCGCAAGGGCGACGCCGTGGAGGCGCTCTGCGCGCAGTTCGGGCTGCCCCCGGCCGCCGCCGCCTTCGTCGGCGACGACCTGCTGGACATCCCGGCCCTGCAGCGGGTCGGCCTCGCCGTCGCCGTCGCCGACGCGGCGCCCGAGGTCAAGGCGGCATGCCACCTGGTGACCCGGGCGGCCGGCGGCCAGGGCGCCGTGCGCGAGTGCGTGGAGCGGATCCTGCGGGCCCAGGGCCGCTGGCGGAGCGCCGTCGAGGCCTACCTGCGCGAACACGGAGGGAGCGTTCCATGAGGGTCTTCATCGCCGGGGTGGACGGGTATCTGGGGTGGTCGCTGGCGCTGGCCCTGGCCCGGGGCGGCCACGAGGTGGGGGGCGCCGATGCCTACTACCGGCGCGACTGGGTGGCCGAGAGCGGCTCGCAGTCGGCGACGCCCATCCGGCGCATGACCGAGCGGCTGCAGGCCTTCCACGACCACTTCGGGCAGAGCCTGGACTTCCGGCGCGGCGACCTCCGCGACTACAACTTCGTGCTGAACCTCTTCCGCGCCTTCGAGCCGGAGGCCATCGTGCACCTGGGCGAGCAGCCCTCGGCGCCCTACAGCATGATCGACGTCCAGCACGCGGTCTTCACCCAGACGAACAACATCGTGACCACCCTCAACATCCTGTTCGCCATGCGCGAGGCCTGCCCGCAGGCCCACCTGGTGAAGCTCGGCACGATGGGCGAGTACGGGACGCCGAACGTGGACATCCCCGAGGGCTTCTTCGAGATCGAGTACCGCGGCCGCCGGGACGTCCTGCCGTTCCCCCGCCAGGCCGGTTCCTGGTACCACCAGTCCAAGGTCCACGACAGCCACAACGTGGCCATGGCCTGCCGCCTGTGGGGCCTGCGCTCGACGGACATCATGCAGGGCGTGGTCTACGGCACGCGCATCGAGGCCATGGGCGACGACGAGCGGCTGCTCACGCGCTTCGACTTCGACCAGTGCTTCGGCACCGCCATCAACCGGTTCTGCGCCCAGGCCGTCATCGGCCAGCCGCTGACGCCCTTCGGCCGCGGCGGCCAGCGGCGGGGATTCCTGCCCCTGCGCGACTCCATCGAGTGCCTGATGCTGGCCCTGCTCAACCCGCCCGCCGCCGGCGAGTACCGGGTGTTCAACCAGTTCGCCGAGACGTACGGCGTGGCCGAGCTGGCCGAGACGGTGCGGCGGGTGGCCGAGGGGCTGGGGCTCAGGGTGGAGGTGCGGCCGGTCGAGAACCCGCGGATCGAGCGGGAGGAGCACTACTACAACCCGGATCACGAGCACCTGCTCCGGCTGGGCTACAAGCCGACGCGGGACATGGAGGGCGAGCTCCGCACGGTGCTGGCCGACCTCGTGCGGTATCGCGACCGTATCGTGGCCCGCAAGCAGGCCCTGCTGCCGGACATCCGCTGGGACGGCAGCCGCCGCAAGGTGCGCTACCTGTCGGGATGAGCACGCTGGCCGCCGGCATCGCCGGCAACGCCGCGCTCGCCTCCCTCAGGTTCCTCACCACCTTCGGCTGCGCGCTGGCCACCTCGGTGCTCCTGGCCCGCGCGCTGGGGCCGGAGGCCTTCGGCACCTACCGGCTGGCGCTGAGCCTGGTCTGGGCGCTCGAGGTGCTGGCCTCGCTGGCGTTCGCGACCGCCACGGTGAAGTTTACCGCCGAGGCCGAG
>JBBIIW010000347.1:0-3886 GCA_037446305.1 Candidatus Rokuibacteriota bacterium | reverse complement strand
CGGAAGGCACCCGGGCCAGCTGCTCGAGCACGTACTCGCGGATCGTGCGCGGCGGCGGCAAGTCGCGCACCACGCGGCCGCCGGCCACCAGCGGCTTGAGCAGCGCCTCGCGCTCCCCCCCGCACGGGCAGCGGCGCGCGGCGCGGCCGGCGGGCACCACCACCGTCGCCCGGCACGGGCCCTGGCAGCGCAGCACCTCCTTGGCTCCCGACCACTTGCCGCGCTTGGCGACCGGACGGCCCTCGATCTCCGTGATGTCGAGGGCGAAGTTCAGCACGGGCGCCCCGGCGATGGAGGTCCCGACCCCGTAGGCGTCGGCCACCGGGTTGAGCCGGGCGATCTCGTACTCGTCGATGCCGCCGGAGGCGATGATCTTGACGTGCTCGAAGCCCCGCAGGTCCAGCTCCCAGCGCACTTCCTGCAGGATCCGGAAGAAGTCGCCGCGGCGCGAGGACGGCGTGTCGAGGCGGACGGCGTAGAGGTCCTTGCCCAGCGCCTCGGCCACCCGGATGGCCTCGAACTTCTCGTCCTGCAGCGTGTCGATGAGCGCCACCCGGCGCACCTTGGGATCCACCACCTCGTGGAAGGCCCGCAGCGCCTCGACCGTGTCGCCCACCATCAGGACCAGGGCATGGGGGATCGTGCCCATCGGGTCGGCCTCGATCAGCTCGGCCGACCGGGTGACCGCCACCCCGTCGCAGCCGCCGATGAAGGCGTTGCGCTCGATCATCGGGGCCAGGGCCGGGTGCATGCGGCGGGCTCCGAAGGAGATCACCTGCCGCTCGCCGGCCGCCCGCTTGCAGCGCGCGGCCTTGGTGGCGATCCCCGAGGCCTGGCAGAGCAGGCCCAGCAGCGCCGTCTCGTACTGCGCCCAGTCGACGTACACCCCCTCGATGACCAGCACCGGCTGGTAGGGCTCGAAGAGCGTGCCCTCGTCCATGGCCTGCACGGTCACCGGCAGCGACTCCAGCAGCCCCGCCGCCTCCTGGATGCCGGCCAGCACGCCCCACCGCCAGTCCTCGGGGAGGCTCTTGACATAGACCTCGGCCTTCACCCGCTTTCGGTCGCCACGGTGGCGCAGGATGGCCACCGTGCGGCTGAAGTAGACGTCCGACACCTCGCCGGACTTGATCTCGGCGTCAGAGGCCGTGTGAAACGGGCGCTTCGGGACGGTCATGGGTGGGGCAAACGTATCAGCGATTCTGTCAGAATGTCCCTCGGCCAGTCAATTCACCGGCGCGGGCTCCCGGGCTGTGGCCACGCCCGGGCCCCGCCGCGCCGCCCCCTGCCTCCTACCGGCCGCCGCGCCTGTGCCCCGCCGCGCCGGCCCCGCGTCCGGACTCCCCGGGGAGCCGGCGTCTCCTCACAGGTTCAGGCTCTTCAGGTAGGCGCGGAACTCGTCGCTCAGGTCGGGCCGCGCCAGGGCGAACTCCACCGTGGCCTTGAGGAATCCGAGCTTGTCGCCGGTGTCGAAGCGCTTGCCCTCGAACTCCACGGCGTACATCGGCCGCCGCTGGCGCAGCCGCCGCAGGCCGTCGGTGAGCTGGATCTCGCCCCGCGGGTCGGGCGGGGTGTCGGCCAGCAGGTCGAACAGATCGGGGGTGAGCACGTAGCGGCCGATGATGGCCAGGTCCGAGGGCGCCTCCTGGGGCCGCGGCTTCTCCACCAGGTCGGTGATCTCCCAGACGCGCTCGCTCACCCGCCGCCCGGCGATGACGCCGTACTGCTGGAGGCGCTCGGGCGGGACGCGCTCCACCGCCACCACGGGCCCGCCGTGACGCTCGAAGACGTCGAGCAGCTGCCGCATGCAGGGCACCGGGGCGCCGCCGATGATGTCGTCGCCCAGGAAGACCGCGAACGGCTCGTCACCGACGAGCGCGCGGGCGCACAGGATGGCGTGCCCCAGCCCCAGCGGCTCCTTCTGCCGCACGTAGCAGAGGGAGGCCAGCTCCGAGATCGTCTTGATCTGCGCCAGCTCCTCCACCTTGCCGCGGTCGTTCAGGTAGTACTCCAGCTCGAAGGCCGCGTCGAAGTGGTCCTCGATCGCGCGCTTGTTGCGGCCGGTCACGATGATGATGTCGCTGAGGCCGGAGGCCACCGCCTCCTCCACCACGTACTGGATGGTGGGCTTGTCCACCAGCGGCAGCATCTCCTTGGGCTGGGCCTTGGTGGCGGGCAGGAACCGCGTGCCGAGCCCGGCGGCGGGGAAGACAGCCTTCCGTACGCTCATCGCATGCTCCTCTCCACCCGTCCTCCGCTCCGATGATACCCGAGCCGTCAGGCGGCGTCCCGGCGGCGCGCCGGCCGGGCCACCGCGCGCCGCCGCCCCGCGATCACGCGGAGCGCCACCACGTAGGTCACGGCGGCGGCGGCCGCGCCCACGACGGTGGTGCCGGCCAGCAGCGGCAGCGACACCTCCTCCAGGAGGCTCACCACATCCCGCCAGGAGACGGCGGCCGGATGCTCGAGCAGGTAGGCGAGCCAGGCCTCGCGCACCCCCGTCGGATCCGGCACCATCGCCGAGCCGATCTTGATGGCCAGCCCGTAGACGAAGGGCGCCACCCACGGCAGGTTGAGCCAGGCCCCCAGGACCGTGGCCGCCCGGTTGAGCCCGAACACCAGGGCCACCACGACCGACAGGACCGTCTGCAGGCCCCACAGCGGAGAGCACCCGATGAAGACGCCGACGGCCAGGGCCAGGGCCAGCCGCGGCGGGGGATCGTCGAGGTGGAGCAGCTGACGCAGGCGCCGGGCGACCTGCCGCGGCGTCATGCCGAGCGGGCCCGACCGACGGCCTCAAGCACGGCCACGATGGCCAGCACGCAGGCCGCCTGCAGCAGCACGAGCAGGGCCTGCCGCGCCGTGGGCCGCTCCAGCAGCATCGCCGACAGCCCGAGGGTGGCCGAGATGAAGTAGATCACGAGCACGGTCTGCGTCCTGGTGAGCCCGACCGCCTCGAAGCGATGATGGATGTGGTCCTTTCCGGTATAGGCCAGCCACTCGTGCACCGAGTGTACCTTGCCGGTCACGATGCGGGCCACGCTGACGAAGGCGATGTCGAACAGGGGGACCCCCAGGATCAGCATCGGGGTCACGAGCCCGATGGCCTCGGTCTCCGCCCACTCGCCCATGACGGCCAGCCCCGCCAGCGTGAAGCCGATGAAGGAGGCGCCGCCGTCGCCCAGGAAGATGCGGGCCCCGCCCGGGCGGAAGTTGTAGGGCAGGAAGCCCAGGCAGGCCCCGACCAGCGCGGCGCCCAGGTACATCAGGTACCGCTGCCCGGTCTGCAGCGCCGCGATGCTGAAGAAGACGCCCGCGATCACGCCCAGCCCGGCGGCCAGCCCGTCCATGCCGTCCAGGAACTGCAGGGCGTTGGTCACGGTCAGGAACCAGAGCAAGGTCAGGGCCAGGTTCAGGGGGGCCGCGCCGGGCAGCCAGTCGGGGGCCAGCGTGAGGACCACCCCGTAGCTCATGGCCAGGCTGCCGGCCGCCACCTGCCCGGCCAGCTTCACCCAGGCCGGCAGGTCCAGGACGTCGTCCAGGACACCCACGGCGACCACCGTGAACGCGCCCAGCGCCACTCCCTTGAGCGCCAGCGAGAAGTGGAAGTTCGCCACCACGGTGAGGGCGAACGCCAGGTACACGGCGGCGCCGCCGAGCAGCGGCGTGGCGACGCGGTGGACCTTGCGGGCCGACGGCTGATCGAGCACCTGCTGCCACAGGGCGAAGCGGCGCACGAGCGGCACCGCCAGGAACGCGATGGCGGCGGCGACGGCGACGAGATAGGGCCAGACGAGCCCGGCCTCGTAGCACCACCGGCGGACAGGCGGCGACAGCAGCGCCGCGGCCGCGGCCAGCCGGGCGAGGTCCGGGTACCAGGGGCGCG
>JBBIIW010000346.1:0-3888 GCA_037446305.1 Candidatus Rokuibacteriota bacterium | reverse complement strand
GCCGGCGCTGCGCGGGCCGACGCGGAGGGCGCCCCCGGCGTCGATCCACACGATGGAGCCGCCGCCGGCGCCCACCTCCGCCAGGTCGATGGCCGGCACCCGCAGCAGGTAGCCGCTGCCGGTCAGCAGGCGCGAGCCCACCATGATGCCGCCGCCCACCTGGTACTCGGCGGCCCGGTGCACCTCCCCGTCCTCCACGATGGAGGCCTTGGCGGTCGTGCCGCCCATGTCGAAGGTGATGACCCGGGGCAGCCCCATGCGCCGGGCCAGGGCCTGGGCGCCGATGACGCCGGCCGCCGGCCCCGACTCGATGATGTGCATCGGCAGGCGGGCGGCGGCCTCGTCGGTCATCAGCGCGCCGCTGGACTGCATGATGAGCAGGGGGGCCGACACCTCCACCTCGGCCAGCCCGTGCCGGAGGGAGCCCAGGTAGCGCTTGACGACCGGCATCACGTAGCTGTTGATGACCGTGGTGGAGGTCCGCTCGTACTCCTTGATCTCGGGCAGGACCTCCGAGCTGACCGACAGCGGCAGGGCCGGACAGCGCCGGCGGACCAGCGCGGCGATCTGCTGCTCGTGCACGGGGTTGGCGTAGGCGTTGAGCAGGCAGACGGCCAGCGCCTCGATGCCCTCGCCCAGCAGCCGCTCCAGCGCGCGCTCGACGCCGGCCAGGTCCAGCGGGCGCGTCACCTCGCCGCGGGCGCTGACGCGCTCGTCCACCTCCAGGCGCAGGTGACGGGGGACCAGGGCCGGCGGCTTCTCCCACGTCAGGTCGTACAGGCGAGGCATGCGCAGCCGCCGGATCTCCAGCACGTCGCGGAAGCCCCGCGTGGTCAGGAGTCCCGTGCGCGCCCCCCGGAGCTCCAGGATGGCGTTGGAGGCCACGGTGGTCCCGTGGATGACCTCCGCCACCGCGGCGCCGGCCAGCCCGGTCTCCTGGAACAGCTCGCGCAGCCCGTCCACGATGGCGCGGGCGTAGTCGTCCACGCTGGAGGGGACCTTCCGGGTGTGCACGCGCCCGGTGGCGTCCAGGACCACGATATCCGTGAAGGTGCCGCCGATGTCCACGCCCACGCGCAGCCGCTCCATGCCCCGGACCCCCATCCTCAGCCGGCGACCGATTGTACGGCGACTTCGGGGATAATGGCGGCCCATGGGCCGGCTCGACGGCAAGGTGGCGATCATCACCGGCGGCAACACGGGCATCGGCCGGGCCGTGGCCCTGGCCTACGCCGCCGAGGGCGCGGAGGTGGCCATCGCCTGGATCGCGCGGGAGCCCGACGCCCGGTCGCTGGTGGCCGAGGTGGAGAAGCAGGGCCGCCGGGCGCTGGCCGTCCGGACGGACGTGACGGTGGAGGCCGACGTGAAGGCCCTGGTGGCGCGGGTGCGGGAGGCGTTCGGACGGATCGACATCCTGGTGTCGAACGCCGGCATCCAGCAGGCGCGGCCGATCGGCGAGCTGAGCGTCGAGGACTGGGACCGGATGCTGGCCGTGCACCTGCGGGGCGCCTTCCTCTGCTGCCGGGAGGTGGCGCCGGTGATGGCCGCCCGGGGCGGCGGCCGGATCATCCTCGTCACCTCGCAGCTGGCCTACGTCGGCCGCGCGCGCTACACGGCGTACTCGGCGGCCAAGGGCGGCCTGCTCACCTTCATGCGCGCGCTGGCCCAGGAGCTGGCGCCGAGCGGCATCCTGGTGAACTCGGTGGCCCCCGGCCTGGTGGACACGGGGTTCGACCCGCTGCCGGCCGAGGCCAAGCAGGCCCACGCCGCCCGCCTGCCGCTCGGGCGGCTGGGGGAGCCCGCCGACCTGGTCGGGGCCTTCGTCTTCCTGGCCTCGGACGAGAGCCGGTACTTCTGCGGCCAGACCCTGCACCCCAACGGGGGCGAGATCATGCCCTGAGGCGCGGGCGTCACGGCCGGCCCCGCGCGGCCAGCGCGGCCCGCACGCGGGCCGGCGTCACCGGCTGCTCGGTGACCATCACGCCGAACGGCGCCAGGGCGTCGTTGACCGCGTTCAGGATGGCGGCCGGCGCCCCGGTGGTGCCCGCCTCGCCCGCGCCCTTGAAGCCGCCGGCCAGACCCGGCGCTGGCGTCTCCAGGTGGTGGCACTCGATGGGCGGCACCTCGGCCGCCGTCGGCACCGCGTAGTCCATGAGGGTCGTGGTCAGCAGCTGCCCGGCCTCGTCGTACACGCAGTGCTCCATGAGCGCGCCGCCCAGGCCCTGGACGATGCCGCCGCGGATCTGACCCTCGACCAGCGCCGGATTGACGAGACGCCCGCAGTCGTCCACGGCCACGTAGCGGAGGACCCGGACCCGTCCGGTCTCCACGTCCACCTCGACCATCGCCAGGTGCGCGCCGTTCGTGAAGGTCCACGCCTGCGGGTTGGCGTAGTGCACGGTGGCGTCCAGGCTGGGCTCGAGGCCCCGCAGCTCGCTGGACCGGAAGTGGACGGCGCGGGCCAGGTCCCGGAAGGCCAGGCCCCGGTCGGCGCTGCCCCGCACGACGGCCCGGCCGGCCGCCAGCTCGATGTCCCCGGCGGCGGCCTCGAGCAGCACCGCCGCCACCCGCCGGATCTTCTCCGCCAGCGCCCGGGCGGCCAGGAGCGTCGCGCTGCCGCCGATCGGCATGCCCCGGCTGGCCCACGTGCCGCCCCCGTAGGGCACCATGGCGGTGTCGCCGGACAGCACGGTGACGGCCTCCGGCGAGACGCCCAGCTCGTCGGCCACGATCTGGGCCAGGGCCGTCCGCGTGCCCTGGCCCTGGTCGGTCACGCCGACCAGGGCGGTGACGGTGCCCGAGGGCTCCAGGCGCACGGTGGCGCCCTCCTGCCCCGAGATGGGGGCCCCGCCGATGCCGTAGAACTGGGCGCCGGGGCCGGTCAGCTCGAGGAAGCACGACAGCCCGAGGCCCAGGTGCCGGCCGGCCTCGCGGGCCGCGGCCTGCTCGCGGCGCAGCTCCGCGTACTTCGCCGCCTCCAGCAGCCGCTCTAGGCACTCCAGGTAGCTGCCGCTGTCGTAGACGTTGCCGGTGACGGAGGTGTACGGCAGCTCGTGGCGCGCGATCAGGTTGCGCCGCCGCACCTCGGCCGGGTCGAGACCCAGCTCCCGCGCGATCAGGTCCATCATGCTCTCGGTGACCGCGGTGGCGATGGGGTGGCCGACCGCCCGGTACTGCGAGGTGATCCCCTTGGTCTGCGCCACCACGCTGAGCGTCGCCTCGTAGTCGCGCAGGCGGTAGGGGCCGGGCAGCAGCCGCAGCACCTGCCCGCCCTCGACCACGCTCGACCGGGGGAAGGCCGAGTACGGGCCGACCGGCGCCGTGATGTGCGCGCGCATGCCGAGCAGGCGGCCGTCTCCGGCCGCCGCGACCTCGACCTCGACGCGCTGGTCCCGGGCGTGGATGTCCGACAGGAACGACTCGCGGCGGGTGGCCACGAACTTCACCGGGCGGCCCACGGTGAGGGCCAGGGCCACCGCGGCCAGGTCGTCCTGGTAGACGTGGATCTTGATGCCGAAGGAGCCGCCGACGTCGGGCGCGATCACCCGCACCCGGTGCTCGGCCAGGCCGAACAGCTCGGCCAGCACGGCCTGCATCATGTGCGGGACCTGGGTGGAGATCCACACGGTCAGGGCGCGCGTGGAGGGATCGAAGTCGGCCACCAGGCTCCGGGGCTCGAGCGGCACCCCGGTGTGGCGGCCGATCGTGAAGGTGCGGCGCCAGACGCGGGCGGCGCGCGCGAAGGCGCCGGCCAGGTCGCCGGCGCTCAGGCGCGTGCGGTAGATGACGTTGTCGCCCAGCTCCTCGTGGATGAGCGGCGCGCCCGGCGCTGTCGCCTGCTCCGGGGACAGCACGGCCGGCAGCGGGGCGTAGTCGACCTCCACCAGC
>JBBIIW010000345.1:0-3895 GCA_037446305.1 Candidatus Rokuibacteriota bacterium | reverse complement strand
CGGGCGGCGCGGCTCCTGACGCGGGGGGCCTGGCGCGGCTGGTTCTGGGGCGGCGTGGTGCTGGCCGGCATCGTGGCGCCGCTGGCGCTGGTGGGGGCCGGCGGCGTCTGGACGGTGCCGGCCGCCGCGCTGGCGCTGGCCGGGCTCTGGATCTACGAGGAGCTGTGGGTGCGGGCGGGGCAGGCGGTCCCGCTCAGCTGAGGGAGGGCATGAGACAACCATCGATCGAGCCGCTGCATCCGGCCGCCCGCGAGCTGGCGCCGCCCGCCGGCGGGCTGGCCGCCTATCCCCCCGCCGAGCGGTGGGACGACTGGGAGGAGCTGGACCCCCAGGCGTGGCCCCGGCGCGTGACGCGCCGCTACGCCCTGGTGCCGACGATCTGCTTCAACTGCGAGGCGGCCTGCGGGCTGCTCGCCTACATCGACACGCAGACGCTGCGCATCCAGAAGTTCGAGGGCAACCCTCACCATCCCGGCAGCCGGGGACGCAACTGCGCCAAGGGCCCGGCCACGCTCAACCAGGTGCACGACCCCGAGCGCATCCTCTACCCGCTGCGCCGCGTGGGCCCGCGCGGCGGCGGCCGGTGGGAGCGCATCACGTGGGACGAGGCGCTGGACGACATGGCGGGCCGCATCCGGGCCGCGCTGGTCGAGGGCCGCCAGCAGGAGATCATGTACCACCTGGGGCGCCCGGGGCACGAGCTGGTGTACCTGCAGCGTGTCTTCCACGCCTGGGGCATCGACGGTCACAACAGCCACACCAACGTCTGCTCGGCCGGCGCGCGTGCCGGGTACGCCTTCTGGCACGGCCTGGACCGCCCCTCGCCCGACCACGCCAACGCCCGGTTCATCCTGCTCCTGTCCTCGCACCTGGAGACCGGGCACTACTTCAACCCGCACGCCCAGCGCATCATGGAGGCCCGGATGCGCGGCGCGCAGGTCTGCGTCATCGACACCCGCCTGAGCAACACCGCCTCCATGGCCGACTACTGGCTCTCGCCGTGGCCCGGCTCGGAGGCCGCCGTCCTGCTGGCCATGGCCCGCCTCCTGGTCCAGGAGCGTCGCTACGACCGCGAGTTCGTGCGGAGGTGGGTCAACTGGGAGGAGTACCTGCGCGAGGAGCGGCCCGACCTGCCGGTGACGTACGAGGCCTTCGAGCGGGCGCTCGAGGACCTCTACGCCCCCTTCACCCCGGAGTTCGCCGAGCGGGAGAGCGGGGTGCCGGCGGCGGCCATCGTGGAGGTGGCCCGGGCCATCGGCCGGGCCGGCCCGGCCCTGGCCACCCACATCTGGCGCAACACGGCCGCCGGCAACCTGGGCGGCTGGCAGGTGGCTCGCGCCCTGGAGCTGCTGGTGGTGCTGATGGGAGCCGTCGGGACGCCGGGCGGCACCGCGCCCAGCGCCTGGAACAAGGCCATCCCGGCGCCGCCGCTCATGCCGCCGCCGGCCCGGGTATGGAGCGAGCTGCTGATGCCGCGGGAGTACCCCCTGGCGTTCTTCGAGATGAGCTTCCTGCTGCCCCACTTCCTGCGCGAGGGGCGGGGCAAGCTCGCCATGTACTTCACCCGGGTCTACAACCCCGTGTGGACCAACCCGGACGGCCTGTCCTGGATCGAGATGCTGACCGACGAGCGCCGGGTCGAGCGGCACGCCTGCCTGACGCCGGTCTGGAGCGAGACGGCCTGGTTCGCCGACCTGGTCCTGCCCATGGGGCACGCCTCCGAGCGCCACGACCTCATGTCGCAGGAGACGCACGCCGCGCGCTGGATCGGCTTCCGCCAGCCGGTGCTCCGGGTGCTGCTCGAGAAGCAGGGGCGGACGTTCGACACCACCTGGCAGGCCCACGAGGCGGCCGGGCTGGGGCAGGTGTGGGAGGAGGACGAGTTCTGGATCGAGCTGTCCTGGCGCATCGACCCCGACGGCGCCCTCGGCATCCGGCAGTACTTCGAGTCTCCGTACCGGCCCGGCCAGAAGCTGCGCATCGAGGAGCTCTACCGGTGGATCTTCGAGCACAGCGTGCCCGGCCTGCCGGAGGCGGCCGCGAAGGCAGGCCTGACCCCGCTCGCCTACATGCGCAAGTACGGGGCCTTCCTCATCGAGGACGAGGTCTACCGCACGCACGAGCAGCCGCTCGGCCCGGGCGAGCTGGCCGGGGCCACCGTGGACCCGGTGAGCCGGGTCGTGTCGCGTCAGGGCCAGCCCGTCGGCGTGGAGGTGGACGGCGTGCCGCGCCTGGGCTTCCCCACGCCGTCGCGGAAGCTGGAGTTCTTCTCCAGGACGCTCAGGGACTGGGGGTGGCCCGAGCACGCGGTGCCCGGCTACATCCGCAGCCACGTGCACTGGTCGACCCTGGACCGCGCGCGGGGCGAGATGGTGCTGCTGCCCACGTTCCGGCTGCCCACGCTCATCCACACCCGCTCCGGCAACGCCAAGTGGCTCTACGAGATCTCGCACACCAACCCGCTCTGGCTCCATCCCGAGGACGCCGGGCGGCTGGGCGTCGCCACCGGCGACCTGCTCCGGGTCACCACCGCCATCGGGTATTTCGTGGACCGGGTCTGGGTCACGGAGGCCATCCGGCCGGGCGTCATCGCCTGCTCCCACCACCTGGGCCGCTGGCGCCTGCACGAGACCGACGGCGGCGAGCGCTGGTCCACGGCGCTGGTGCGCCTGGAGCAGACCGGGCCGGGGCAGTGGCGGATGCGGCAGGTCCACGGGGTGCGGCCGTTCCCCAGCGGCGACCCCGACTCGTCGCGCGTGTGGTGGGAGGAGGCCGGCGTCCACCAGAACCTGACCTTCCCCGTCCAGCCCGACCCGGTGAGCGGGCAGCACTGCTGGCACCAGAAGGTCACGGTGACGCGGGCGGAGCCCGACGACCGCTACGGCGACATCGTGGTGGACACGACGAGGTCCTTCGCGGTGTACCGGCAGTGGCTGGCCATGACGCGGCCGGCGCCCGGGCCCGGCAACCTCCGGCGCCCGCTCTGGCTGCCGCGCGCCTTCAAGCCCGACGCCGCGGCCTACCGTCTCGAGGGCTGATGCCCTGCTCGAGTGCGTGCCGAACGTCAGCGAGGGGCGCGACGCGGGGGTCATCCGGCGGCTGGCCGATGCCGTGACGCGGGCGGGCGCCCGCCTGGTGGACGTGCACAGCGATCCGGACCACCACCGCTCGGTCTTCACGTTCCTGGGCCCGCCGGAGGTCGTCGAGAAGGCGGCGCTGGCGCTCGGCCTGGCCGCCGTGGCGGCGATCGACCTCCGGGCCCACGCGGGGGTCCACCCGCGGGTGGGCGCGCTGGACGTCATGCCGTTCGTGCCGCTGGCCGGCCTGCCCATGGCGCGCGCCGTCGCCGCCGCGCACCGGGTGGGCCGGGAGCTGGCGGCGGCCGCCGGCCTCCCCGTCTTCTTCTACGGCGAGGCGGCGAGCAGTCCCGCCCGGCGGGAGCTGCCGGCCCTCCGGGCCGGCGGGGTGGAGGCGCTGGCCGCGCGACTGGCGCGGCCGGAATGGCGGCCGGACGCGGGCCCGGCCGCGCTGCACCCCACGGCCGGGGCGGCCATCGTGGGGGCGCGCGGCCCCCTGATCGCCTTCAACGCGCTGCTGGACACGGCGGACGTGGCGGTGGCGCGCGCCATCGCCGGCGCCATCCGCGCCACCGCCCCCGGAGGGCTGCCGGCCGTGCGCGCGCTGGGCCTGGCGCTCCCCACCCGCGGCCGGGCGCAGGTCGCCATGAACCTGCTCGACTACCGCGTGCCGACCATCCAGGATTCGCCGCCCATCGAGGTCGGCATCGTCGAAAGCAACGACCCGCACGGCCCGTTCGGCGCCAAGGAGGCCGGCGAGGGTTCGCTCGCCGCGTTCCTGCCCGCGCTCACCAACGCGATTGCCGACGCCATCGGCA
>JBBIIW010000344.1:0-3923 GCA_037446305.1 Candidatus Rokuibacteriota bacterium | reverse complement strand
GGCACCCCGGCGGCGGCCAGGCGGGCGGTGACGGCGGCCAGGACAGCCCGGGCCGTGGGCGCGGTCAGCCCCGCCGTCACTGGCTCACCCGCTCCAGGCGCTCGGCCTGCTCGGCGGCGCTCAGCGCCTCGATGAGCTCGTCGAGATCGCCCTCCAGGACGTCCGGCAGCCGGTGCAGCGTGAGGCCGATCCGGTGGTCGGTCACGCGCGCCTGGGGGAAGTTGTAGGTGCGGATCCGCTCGCTCCGCTCGCCCGTCCCCACCTGACTCCGCCGGTCGGCGGCGATGGCCGCCTGCTGCTCCTCCTGCGCCCGCTCCAGCAGGCGCGCCTTCAGCACCCGAAGGGCCTTGGCGCGGTTCTTCAGCTGGGAGCGCTCGTCCTGGCAGGTGACGACCAGGCCGGTGGGCACGTGGGTGATGCGGACGGCCGAGTCGGTGGTGTTGACCCCCTGCCCGCCGGGCCCCGAGGAGCGGTAGACGTCGATGCGCAGGTCCTTCTCGTCGATCTTCACCTCGACGTCCTGAGCCTCGGGCAGCACGGCCACGGTGACCGTGGAGGTGTGGATGCGGCCGGCCGACTCGGTGACCGGCACCCGCTGCACCCGGTGCACGCCCCGCTCGAACTTCAGGCGGCTCCAGGCGCCCCGGCCCTGGACGAAGAGGATGATCTCCTTGAAGCCGCCGACGCCGGTCGGGTGGGCGTCCATGATCTCGACCTTCCAGCGCTGGCGCTCGGCGTACTTCGTGTACATGCGGGCCAGGTCGGCCGCGAACAGGGCGGCCTCGTCTCCCCCGGCCCCGGCCCGGATCTCGACGAAGACGTTCTTGTCGTCGTTGGGGTCGCGCGGGACGAGCAGGCGCCTGAGCTCGCGCTCGAGCGCCTCCTGCCGCGCGGTCAGCTCCTCGATCTCGGCCTGGGCCAGCTGGGCCAGCTCGGCGTCGCCGCCCTCCAGCAGCAGGTGACGGGCCTCGCCGATCCGGCGCAGGACGTCGCGGTAGGCGCGGAAGCGCTCCACGATCTCGGCGGTGTCGGCGTGCTCCTTGCGCAGGCGGGCCAGCTCGGCGGGGCGGGTGTAGACCTCGGGATCGGCGAGCAGGCGGGTCAGCTCCTCCGAGCGCTCCTCGATCTGCCGCAGCCGGTCAAACAGCATCGCGGCTCACCCGGCGAGCGGAGCGCCCGGCCGGCGGCTCACCCGGCCGCGGTCGTCTGCCGCTTGTACTTCCGCTGGAAGCGCTCGACCCGGCCCGCCGTGTCCACCAGCTTCTGCTTGCCCGAGAAGTACGGGTGACACCGGGAGCACACCTCCACCCGGATCTCCGGCCGGGTGGACCGGGTGTGGATGACCTCCCCGCAGGCGCAGGTGATGGTCGTCTCGACGTACTCCGGATGAATGCCAGCCTTCACGGCCCACCTCCTGAAGCCCCAACAATACCAGCCACCTGCGGCGAACGCAAAGCGGGCAGCCGCCGGGCCGCCTACCCCATCGAGTGCATCGAGGCCAGGAACTCCTTGTTGGTCTTGGTGAGCTTCAGCTTGTCCAGCAGCAGCTCCATGGCCTCGACCGGGTTGAGCTGGGAGAGAGCCTTGCGCAGCAGCCACACCTTCTGGAGCTCGTCCTTCTCCAGGAGCAGCTCCTCCTTCCGGGTGCCGGACTGCTCGATGTTGATGGTCGGGAAGATGCGCTTGTCCATCAGGCGCCGGTCCAGGTGCACCTCCATGTTGCCGGTGCCCTTGAACTCCTCGAAGATCACGTCGTCCATCCGGCTGCCGGTGTCCACCAGGCAGGTGGCGATGATGGTCAGCGATCCGCCCTCCTCGATGTTGCGCGCGGTGGCGAAGAACCGCCGCGGCCGCTGCAGCGCGTTGGCGTCCAGGCCGCCCGAGAGCACCTTGCCCGACGACGGGATGATGGCGTTGTGGGCGCGGGCGAACCGGGTCAGCGAGTCGAGGAGGATCACCACGTCCCGCTTGTGCTCGACCAGCCGCTTGGCCTTCTCGATCACCATGTCGGCCACCTGGATGTGGCGCTGCGGCGGCTCGTCGAAGGTCGAGGAGACGACCTCGCCCTTGACCGTGCGCTGCATGTCGGTCACCTCCTCGGGCCGCTCGTCGATCAGCAGCACGATCAGGTAGACCTCCGGGTGGTTGTGCGCGATGGCATGGGCGATGGACTGCAGCATCATGGTCTTGCCGGTCCGAGGCGCGGCCACGATCAGGCCCCGCTGGCCCTTGCCGATCGGGGTCAGCAGGTCCATCACCCGGGTGGTCAGGTTCTCGGGGTCGTGCTCCAGCCGGAGCCGCTCCATCGGGTAGAGCGGCGTGAGGTTGTCGAACAGGATCTTGTCGCGAGCCTGCTCGGGCGCCTCGAAGTTGATCGACTCGACCTTGAGCAGGGCGAAATACCGCTCGGAGTCCTTGGGCGGCCGGACCTGGCCGGAGATCGTGTCGCCCGTGCGCAGGTCGAAGCGCCGGATCTGGGACGGCGACACGTAGATGTCGTCGGGCCCGGGCAGGTAGTTGTAGTCGGGGGCGCGCAGGAAGCCGAATCCGTCGGGCAGGACCTCGAGAACCCCCTCCGCGTAGATCAGCCCGTCCTTCTCGGCCTGGGCCTGCAGGATCTTGAAGATGAGCTCCTGCTTTCGCAGGCCGCTCGTGTTCTGGACGTTCATCTCGCGCGCGATGGCGCTCAGCTCGGGGACGCTCTTCTCCTTGAGCTCGGAGAGGTTCATCCCCCCGCTGGACGGCGAGGCGGCGGTCTCGGTCGTCGCGTTCGGCTGGCCTCGGTCTCGGCGGGCACTCATGGGACGGCTCCGGGCGCGGCGGTCATGGCCGCACGTCTGTCAGTGATGTTCACCGCAGGGTTTCTGCGAGGTTGGACTGCCAACGGCACTGACATCTTCACATCCGGCGAAGAATTTGTCAACGTTTTTCTTCACATGCGGACGTCGATGATGGCCCGCTCCTTGATCTCCCGCAGCCAGGCGTCCAGCCGGGCCTCGTACTTCTGCCGGTACAGGATGTCCCGCGCCTGCTGGCGCACCCGCTGCAGCCGCTCCCCCTGGAGCTCCTCCTTCGACTCCAGCCGGAAGATGTGGTAGCCCAGGGCCGACCGGAAGGGGGCACTCGCCTGCCCCGGCTCCAGGGCCAGGATCCGCGCTTCGATCTCCTGGGCCAGCTCCCCCCGCTTCAGGGGCCCCAGGTCGCCGCCGTCCCTGGCGCTGGCGTCACCGGAGTGCTTGCGGGCCAGCTCGGCGAAGTCGGCGCCGTCCCGGAGCTCGGCCAGGATCAGCTCGGCCTTGATCCGGGCCGCCTCCCAGGCCGCATCGTTGCTGCCCTCCGGGACGACGAGGATGTGGCGGGCGTGGTAGCCCAGCCCCACCTCCAGCTTCTGGCGGTTCTCGGCCAGGTAGCGGTCGATCTCCTGGTCCGTCACCGTGACCCGGAGGGCCACCTTCCGCCGCACCACCTTCTGCACGCGCAGCGAGTCCCGCACCCGCCGCTTGATGGCCTCGAGCGACAGGCCCTGCGCCTCGGCCATCCGCTCCAGCTCGGCCCGGCTCGACGCCCCGAAGCGCTTCATGCGCTCGGTCAGCTCCGCCTCGATCTCCGCGTCGTCGACCGTGATCTTCTCCCGCTCGGCCTCCTGCAGCTGCAGGCGGGCGTCGATCAGCCGCCCGAGCATCTGCCGCAGCAGCGCCTCGTCGGAACCGGGCGGCCGCGCCCGGCCGTCCTGCCGCATCATGACGGCCATCTCCTGCAGCTCGCCCAGCGTGATGGCGTCGTTGTTCACGACCGCCACGATGCGGTCGGCCACGTCGTCGGCCGCGACGCGGGGCGGGCCCGGCTCGGCGGCCGGGGGGGCCGTCGCGCCGGGCCCCCGGGACGGGACGTCCGGGGTCTCCGTCGCCGCCGCGCCGCCCGCC
>JBBIIW010000343.1:0-3938 GCA_037446305.1 Candidatus Rokuibacteriota bacterium | reverse complement strand
CTGCGGGCCAGTCCGACCACCGCCACCCGGCGGCCCCGCAATGACGCCAGGTAGGCGCGGCCCCGCAGCACGGCCGCCGCCGCGCACGCCGCCGGTGCCACCTGCGCGCAGGTCATGCCGGGCTCACCTGAGCTTGAGGGTCGACAGCGCCAGCAGCGCCAGCGCGAAGGAGACGATCCAGAAGCGGACGACGATCTGCGGCTCCGACCAGCCGGCCAGCTCGTAGTGGTGATGGAGCGGCGCCATGCGGAACACGCGGCGCCCGGTCAGCTTGTAGGAGGCGACCTGGATGATGACCGAGGCCGCCTCCACCACGTAGAGGCCCCCGATGAGCGGCAGCAGCAGCTCGGCCTTGGTCAGCACGGCCAGGGTGCCGATGGCCCCGCCCAGGGCCAGCGAGCCGACGTCGCCCATGAAGATCTGGGCCGGGTGGCAGTTGAACCAGAGAAAGCCGATGGCGGCGCCGATCAGCGCGCCGCAGAACACCGCCAGCTCCCCGGCGCCCCGCACGTTGAGGATCTTCAGGTAGTCGGCGGCCACGAAGTTGCCCGTCAGGTAGGCGATGACCCCGAAGGCGCCGCCGGCCATGATGATGGGGCCGATGGCCAGCCCGTCCAGGCCGTCGGTCAGGTTCACCGCGTTCGAGGCCCCGATGATGACCAGCATCGCGACCAGGAACCACCCCCAGCCCAGGTCGAGCAGCCAGCCCTTGAGGAAGGGGATGGCCAGCACCGGCGCCCAGCCGTTCTGGGGCGGCTGCCAGAAGACGACGGGCAGCAGCGCCAGCGTCAGCAGCACCTGGGCGCCCAGCTTGGCGCGCGCGCTCACGCCCTTGCGGCGGCGCAGCTTCCGCAGGTCGTCCCAGAGGCCGATGAGGCCGAAGCCGATCGTGAAGAGCACCACCACCCAGACGTAGCGGTTCTTGAGGTTGGCCCACAGCAGCGTGGAGCCCAGCAGCGCGCCCAGGATGACCAGGCCGCCCATGGTCGGCGTGCCCTTCTTGCCCCGGTGCCGCTCCGGCGTGTCCTCCCGGATCGTCTCGGCGCCGTGCTGCAGGCCCCGCAGCCACCGGATGACCGGGGGCCCGATCAGGAGCGAGATCACGAGCGCGGAGATCAGCGCCATCATCGAGCGGAACGTCAGGTAGCGGAACACGTTGAAGATGATGTGTTCCTGGGCCAGGGGGACGAGGAGGTGGTAAAACATCCCGCGCCGTCATCCCAGGTCCGGCCGGTTGAGTCGCGCCACCAGCGCGTCCGCCACGCGTTCCATGCGCATCCCTCGCGAGCCCTTGACCAGCACCAGGTCGCCCGGCAGCAGCCGCTTGAGCAGGTGGGCGACGGCATCCTCGAACGTCGGCAGATGGCGGGCCTCGTCCAGCCCCGCCTCCCGGGCCGCCTCGACCGTCCAGGCCGTGGCCTTGCCCAGCGCCACCAGCTCGGCGGCGCCGCAGGCCGCCACCTCGCGGCCCAGCTCCCGGTGCGCGGGCTCGGCGAGGTCGCCGAGCTCGAGCATGTCGCCCAGGACCACGACCAGGCGGCGGCCGGCCCGGTGGGCGGCGGCCGTGGCCAGCGCGGCCCGGACCGAGGCCGGGTTGGCGTTGTAGGTGTCGTCCAGGATCCGGACCGACCCGGCCTGGCGCCACACGCAGCGCCCCTTGACGGGGCGCGCGCTCTCCAGCCCCCGGGCGATCTCGTCCGCCTCCAGACCCAGCGCCACCCCGGTCGCCGCGGCGGCCAGGGCGTTGGTGACGTTGTGGCGGCCGGCGAAGGCGAGCCGCACCGGACACCGCGTCCCCGACACCTCGAGCGTGAACAGGAGCCCCGTCTCCTCCTCGACGATCTCGCCGGCCGCCCGCACGTCGGCGCCCGACGCCCGCCCGTAGGTGAGGACGCGAGCCACCGTGTCGCCGGCCATGCCGGCCACCCGGGGGTCGTCGGCGTTCAGGACCGCGCAGCCGTGCTGGTCGAGCGCCCGGACCAGGGCCGCCTTCTCCTGCCGCACGCCGTCCAGGGAGCCGAGGAACTCCGTGTGCACGGCGGCCACCGTCGTCACCACGCCCACCGTGGGCGCCGCCAGGCCGGCCAGGTAGGCCACCTCGCCCTGCTGGTTGGTGCCGATCTCGACGACCAGCGCCTCGTGCTCGGGCCCCAGGCGCAGCAGGGTCAGGGGCAGGCCCCACTGGTTGTTGAAGGATCCCTCGGGCTTGAGCACGCGCCAGCGCTGCCCCAGCACCGCCGCCATCATCTCCTTGGTGGTGGTCTTGCCGTTGGAGCCCGTCACCGCGGCCACCGGGATGGCGAACCGCTGGCGGTGGAAGGCGGCCAGCCGGCCCAGGGCCCTGGTGGTGTCCTCGACCAGCACCAGCGGCACGCCGGCCGGGACGGGGTCGGGCATGGCGTGCACGACCAGGCAGGAGGCGCCGCGGCTGGCCGCCTCGGCCACGAAGTCGTGGCCGTCGAGCCGGTGGCCCTTGATGGCGAAGTACGCCTCGCCCACCCCGAGGGTGCGGGTGTCGATCCCGACCCCCGCCACCGGCACGGCCAGGTCGCCCACCACCAGGGCCCCCTGGGTGGCCCGCACGATCTCCTGCACGGTGAACGCCGGCATCCGGTCAGCCTCTCCGCTCGCGCAGGATCTGCCGCGCGACGTCGCGGTCGTCGAAGGGAAGCACCGCGGATCCGATGATCTGGTAGGTCTCGTGCCCCTTGCCGGCGATGACGACGGCATCGCCGGGACTCGCCCAGTGTAGCGCGTCGGCGATGGCCGCGCGGCGGTCGACTTCCCGCACGTACCGGCCGTCGCCGCCGGCCCGCCGGACGCCGGTCACGATCTCCTCGATGATGGCCGCCGGCGGCTCCGACCGGGGGTTGTCCGAGGTGACCCAGACCCGGTCGGCCAGCCGGGCGGCGATCTCGCCCATGAGCGGGCGCTTGCCACGGTCACGGTCGCCGCCGCAGCCGAAGACGACGCCCAGGCGCCCCGCGGTGAGGCGGCGGGCCGAGTGCAGCACGCGCTCGAGCGCGTCGGGGGTGTGGGCGTAGTCCACGACGACCAGGAACGGCTGGCCCGCCCGCACCTGCTCGAAGCGGCCGGGGACGGCCGCCACGCGGCCGAGCGCGTCGCCGATCCGCTCCGGCGGCAGCTCGAGGGCCAGGCCGACGCCGATGGCGGCCAGGAGGTTCATCACGTTGTACTGGCCGATGAGTGGCGAGGAGACCGTCACGCGCCCGGCCGGCGTGTCGGCCACCAGCCGGATGCCGTCCAGTGCGCAGGCGTGCTCGACCGGCCGGACGTGCGCCTGGCGACCGAGGCCGACGCTGACGACGGGCAGGCGGAGGCCGCGGGTCATCTCGGCGGCCGAGGGATCGTCGGCGTTGACGACCGCCGCCCGCCGCGGCTTGGGCGAGGCCTCGAGCAGCTCGAACAGGTGGCGCTTGGCTCGACGGTACTCGTCCAGCGTGCCGTGGAAGTCCAGGTGGTCCTGCGTCAGGTTCGTGAACACGGCGACGTCGAACGTCAGGGCCTCGACACGAGCCAGCGCCAGCGCGTGCGAGGAGACCTCCATCGCCACCGCCCGGATCCCGTCGGCGTACATGCGCGCCAGCATTGACTGAAGCTCCAGGGCCTCGGGCGTCGTCTGGCCGGCGGGACGGATCTCGGAGCCGAGCCGGTACTGGATGGTGCCGATGACGCCTGTCCGCGCCCCCGTGGCCTGCAAGAGCGCTTCCACCAGATAGGACGTGGTCGTCTTGCCGTTGGTTCCCGTGATCCCGACGACGGTCAGGTGGCGCGAGGGGTGCCCGTACCAGGCGGCGGCGGCCCGCGCCAGGGCCACGCGGGCCGAGGGCACCAGCACCTGAGGCACCGCCAGGTCCGGGAGCGGCGCGCCCTCGGTCACGATCAGCGCGGCGCCCCGGGCGACGGCCTCCGGGACG
>JBBIIW010000342.1:0-3981 GCA_037446305.1 Candidatus Rokuibacteriota bacterium | reverse complement strand
GCCCCGGTCGAGAAGCCAGCCCCGGTCGCGCCGACGCGAGCGCCGGCAGCCACGCGCCGCGTCGCGCCTGCGCCGCCTCAGCGGACGGCAAGGATCGAGACGCCCCTCTACGACGCTCGGGTCAGCAGCGAGGGCGGCAAGTTGCTCGAGTGGACCCTCCACTACCGCGGCGAGAAGCCGATGGTCGTCGTGGGGGAGGTCGGGCCTCGAGGGCTGGCCATCGCTCCGGCCGGCAACCGCCCCGAGCCGGTGCCGATGCACCTCGAGCGCGAGGCGCTCGCGCTCAGCCCGCAGCAGCCGGAAGGCACGCTCGGACTCCGCGGGGACGCCGACGGGCTCTTGGTACAGAAAAGCCTGACTTTTCGATCAGATACCTACGCTGTCGAGGCGGCCATTCGCGTGGAGAATGCGACCACTGAGCCCCGCACCGTCACGGTCTCCCTGCCCTGGTCGTTCATGCGTCGCGAGCCGCCGCCCGAAGAGCAGTTCCCGGGCCAGAGGCCGACGGAGATCGTCTGGGCCAAGAACGGCAACGTTTTCAGAATCAATGACTTAGCATCATCGAGCAGCCAGACCCTGGAAGGCGAATGGATCGGTCTGGACAGTACCTGGTACCTGGCGGCCCTGCTCCCCAGGGCCGGTGGGTTCGGCCTGGTGGCCGTGACCGAGAGCGGCGACGGGGGCAGCCCGGGCATGGCCACGATCACGGTGCAGGCCACCCCGACGATCGGGCCGGGCCAGGCGTGGGAGGGCCGCGTCGTCCTCTACATCGGCCCGAAAGAGTACGATCGCCTGGCCGCATACGGCCTGGAAGGGACGCTCAACTTCGGCGGCTTCCCGATCCCGCGCAAGTACGGCGGCCTGCCGATGGAGTGGCTGGGCGTGCCGATCTTGAAGCTGATGAACTGGGTCTATCGGTACGTCGGCAACTACGGCATCGCCATCATCCTGCTGACGGTCCTCTCCAAGGTCCTGTTCTATCCGCTGACCGTGAAGAGCATCCGGTCCATGAGGGCCATGCAAGCCCTCCAGCCCCAGGTGAATGCCCTCCGGAGCAAGTACCGGAGCGACCCGCGCAAGCTCCAGGAGGAGACGCTGGCGCTCTACCGGAAGCACCGCGTCAACCCGATGGGCGGCTGCCTGCCGATGCTGGCCCAGGTCCCGATCTTCTACGCCCTGTACCTGGCCCTGTCCGTCTCGGTCGAGCTGCAGAACGCCGCCTTCCTCTGCTTTGGTCGCATCTTCGGGATGCATGTCTGGATCTGCGATCTGGCCAGCCACGACCCCACGTACATCCTGCCGATCCTGATGGGCGTGTCGATGTTCGTGCAGCAGAAGATGACGCCGACCATGGGCGATCCCCGCCAGGCCAAGATGATGCTGTTCATGCCCTTCGTGTTCACCTTCATGTTCCTGAACCTGCCGTCGGGGCTGGTCCTCTACTGGACGGTCTCGAACCTCCTCCAGATCCTCCAGCAGTGGTACATGGACCGGCGTCCCGCGCCCCGGGGAGCCAGGAACGCCGCTCGGGCCTGAACCCTCCGGCCTGGATGCGCCCGCCCTTGGCTGCCTCAGGCAGGGCGCATCCCGCATCCTGGGCCGGGCGCTGCTGGATCCCGAGGCCGCTCAGTTCAGGACGTACCTGGGGCTGCTCATCCAGTGGAGCCGGGTCCACCGGCTCGTCGGCTCCACCGATCCCCTGTGGATCGTCGAGCACCTGTTCCTTGACAGCCTCCTGTTCCTTCGCGTGCTGCCCGGGGAGATCGGCCAGGTTGCCGACCTCGGCTCCGGGGCCGGGATCCCCGGGATCCCGATCAAGATCGTCAGGCCCGATCTGGCCATGACACTCGTCGAGGCCCGGGCCCGGCGTGTCTCTTTCCTCCGGACGGTGATTCGCGAGCTCAGGATGGAGGGGATCGGGGTCGTGGCCGGGAGAGTGGTGGCCGGCGACACCGGCCTGGCAGGCAGTTTCGACGCTGTGGTCGCGAGGTGTGCTGGAGGCCTGCCGAGGGTCATCGAGACCGGCCGGGCGTTGCTGCGTCCGGGGGGGTGGCTGGTTGTCGCGGGCCCGCCCCGCGCCGCGGCCCTGCCCCCTGGCGCCCGGTGGGTGGAAGTGCCAGGCACGAGGCCAGGGACGCGGCGACGGTTCGCCGTTCTCGAGCGGCCTGGTCGGGAGTGTTCCGCGTGAAACACTCCCCGGAGCCCGCGGCCAGGCCATGTTTCCCGTGAAACAATTCTTGGCCCCGGCGCCCCTCCGGGAGTTTGATGTGGGCGCGATGCCACAGGGCGGGCGCGGCCATCACTAGGACGATCGCCGTCGTCAACCAGAAGGGCGGCGTCGGGAAAACGACGACGGCCGTCAACCTGGCGGCCGGGCTTGCGCTTGCTGAGCGTCGCGTCCTCCTCGTGGACCTCGACCCCCAGGGCAATGCCACGACGGGGCTGGGGATCCAGAAGCAGGGGCGGTACCCCACCATCTATCACGTCCTGCTGGGCGCCGAGCCGCTGGACAAGGCCGTGACGGGCACGGCTCTGCACTGGCTCAGGCTTCTCCCCTCGGACATCGACCTGGTCGGGGCCGAGATCGAGCTGGTGGGCGTCGAGCATCGAGAGTCCAGGCTGCGCGAGGTTCTGCGGCCAGCCGCCGGCACCTACGAGTACGTGGTGATCGACTGCCCCCCATCGCTCGGCCTTCTGACCATCAATGCCCTCGTGGCCGCCGACCGCGTCCTGGTGCCCTTGCAGTGCGAGTTCTACGCCCTGGAGGGGCTCGCCCACCTGAGAAAGACCATCAAGCTGGTGCGGGAGCGACTGAATCCAGGCCTCGGTGTCCTGGGGATTGTGCTGACGATGTATGATGGTCGGACCAGCCTGGCTCAACAGATCAGGGAGGAGGTCCACCGGTTCTTCCCGGGGGAGACCTTCCAGACGGTCATCCCCCGCAACGTCCGCCTGAGCGAGGCGCCGAGCCACGGCCGGCCCGTGATGCTCCACGACCTGCGCTCGAGCGGGGCCATCGCGTACCTGGAGCTGACGAAGGAGGTCCTGCGGCATGACTAGGCGAGGACTTGGGCGCGGCCTGGACGCCCTGCTCGGTGACGAGCCGGCGCCGGCGGAGAGCCTCACCGAGCTTCCGATCGACGACATCGAGGTCAACCCGCGCCAGCCACGCAAGCACTTCGACCCCGACGCGCTGGCCGAGCTGGCCCGCTCCATCAGGAGCGCGGGCGTGATCCAGCCCGTCGTGGTGCGCCGGGCGGGCGAGGGGCGCTGGCAGCTGATCGCGGGCGAGCGGCGCTGGCGGGCGGCGCGCCAGGCCGGGCTCGAGCGCATCCCGGCCGTGATCCGGGAGGCCAGCGACGCCGAGAGCCTCGAGCTCGCGCTGGTGGAGAACCTGCTCCGCGAGGACCTGAACCCGATGGAGGAGGCCGAGGCCTACCAGCAGGTCCTGAGCGAGTTCGGCTGGACGCAGGAGCAGCTGGCCCAGCGCATCGGCCGCGACCGCAGCACCATCGCCAACAGCCTGCGGCTGCTGCGGCTGCCCTCCGCGATCCAGGACGATCTGCGGGCCGGCCGGCTCACCATGGGCCACGCCCGCGCCCTGCTGGCGTTGACGACGACCGCCGAACAGCTGAAGCTGAGGGATGAGATCCTCGCCCGGGCCTGGTCCGTGCGGGCCACGGAGGAAGGCGTCCAGCAGCGGCGCCCGACGCCGCCGCCGCGGCGCTCGCCGGAGCTGGTGGCCCTCGAGGAGGCGCTGCAGCGGGCGCTGCTGACGCGGGTGCGGGTCGTCGGCAGCGAGCGCCGCGGGCGCATCGAGATCGTGTACGCGTCGACCGACGAGCTGAACCGGCTGGCGACGCTGCTGGGGGTGGTGAGCTGAGCGCGAGCGAGCGGGTCGTGGTGGCGATGAGCGGCGGCGTGGACTCGTCCGTGGCGGCGGCGCTGCTGGTCGAGCGCGGCTACGACGTGGTCGGCGTC
>JBBIIW010000341.1:0-3982 GCA_037446305.1 Candidatus Rokuibacteriota bacterium | reverse complement strand
CCCGGCCGTCGGGGCCGGGCGCCTCCAGGCGCCGGGCCGCCAGCGGCGCCAGCCAGGCCACCATCCGGAAGAAGACCGCGAACGACTCGGCCTGCCGCAGCCACGCCTCGCCGAACAGGAGCGCGCCCAGGAGGTGGATCGCGAGGTAGGTCGCCACCACCCGCGCGAGGAGGTCGGGATCGGCCGGGGCCGGGTGGACCAGCTCGAACCAGGCGAAGGCGAGGAAGCCGGCCACCGCCGGCCAGGCTCCCGCCGGCGCGGGGTACTCGAGCGGCGGCCGCTGCCGCCAGCGGGCGAGCGGGCCGCACGCCGTCAGGGCCCGGTAGAGGCCGCGCCAGGGGTTGAGCGACGCCCAGAGGTCGCCGAGCAGCGCGTGGGCGTAGGCGACGCCGATCCACCAGACCGACCACACGAAGAGCGGCAGCGGGTTGGCGAGCGGATCCCGGCTGCCGAGCAGGCCCGCCAGCACCAGGAGCACGGCCACGGCCAGGGCGGCCAGGCTGGTCAGGCTCGACAGGACGTCCGCGACTCCGCCCGGGACGGTGACGAGCCGCGCCTGCCGCGCGGCCAGCCGGGTGAGCCACCGGGCCGGCGCCAGGGCCACCAGCGCGAACGAGAGGGCGACGGTGAGCGCGGCCCCCAGCAGGTAGAGCGAGGTGGGCAGGAGCAGGATGAAGGCGCCGCTGCCGGTGTGGGCGTGGCCGGCGTCCGGCGCCGCGGCCAGCGCGGCGAGGGCGAGCGCGGCCGCCCGGACGGCGCTAGGGCCGCCCGGCACTCGACTCGACCCGCGCCAGGCGGTGCTGCAGGTCGAGGATGTGCGCGGCCATGACGTCGCGCGCCTGGTCGGCGCGCCGGGCGGCGATGGCCGCGTAGATCTGCTCGTGAGCCGCCCCGACCTCGGCGTGGTCGGCCGCCGTCAGCGGTCCGCCGCCGATCGTCAGGTCGGCTTCCAGACCGATGAGGGCGTCGGTGAGGGCGCTGTGGACGGGGTTCTTGGCCGCGTCGGCCACCAGGCGGTGGAACCCCAGATCGAGCTCGCGCGGGCGCTCGCCGCTGCCCACGCGTGCGGCCCGTTCCTCCAGCGCCCCCCGCAGCGTCTTGACGTCTTCCTCGGAGGCGCGAAGGGCGGCCAGGCGGGCGGTCTCCGGCTCGATCAGCAGCCGGGCCTCGGTGAGCTGGGCCACCGACACCCGCCCCAGGCGGAGCAGCGTCGCCACGTCGCGGCGCAGGAGCGTGGTGTCCATCTCGCGCACGAAGTGCCCGCCGCTGGCGCCGTGGCGGACCTCGATCAGTCCCCGGTGCTCCAGGGTGCGCAGCGCCTCGCGCACGGCGACGCGGCTGGCCCGGAACTGGCGGACCAGCTCGCGCTCCGGCGGCAGGCGGTCGCCACTACGCAGGCGGCCGTCGAAGATCGCCCGCTCGATCTGCTCGACGATGTGCTCGTAGACACGCGGCGTGCGAACCGAGCTGAACATCGCGCGGCCTACTGTCGGACGGCGGCGGACCGAAGTCAAGCGGTCGCGGCCGCCGCATCCGGGAACCCGCGCGACCGCGGTACACTAGGGCGCGTCATGCCCCGGCAGCACCACCTCGACGCCAGCCAGGTGCACTACGAGTGGAACCACGCCCTGCCACCGCGGCTGCACGTCGATCCCGGCGACACCGTCGTGCTGGAGACCCGCGACGCCGCCGATGGCGCCTACACCCCGCGCTCCACGGCGGCCGACGTCGAGGCCCGCGGGCCGTTCCGCGGCCATCCCCTGACCGGCCCCATCCACGTCCGCGGCGCCCGCCCGGGCGATGCGCTGGCGGTCGAGATCCTGGACGTGCAGCCGGCCACCACCTTCGGGTGGACGCATATCCGCCCCGGCCGGGGCCTGCTCCCCGAGGAGGACTTCCCGAAGGCGTTCCTGCAGGTGTGGGACCTGTCGGACGGCACGCACGCGCGCATGGTGGGGCGGCCGGTCGCGGTGCCCATGGCGCCGTTCCCGGGCGTGGTGGGCGTGGCCCTCGACGAGCCCGGCGGCCACAGCACCATGCCGCCCCGCAAGAACGGCGGCAACATGGACGTGAAGCAGCTCACCGCCGGCGCCACGCTCTACCTGCCGGTGTGGGTGGAGGGCGCCCTCCTGAGCCTGGGGGACGCCCACGCCGCCCAGGGCGACGGCGAGGTCTGCATGACGGCGGTGGAGATGGCGGCGCGCGTGACCGTGCGCCTGGACCTCCTGCCCGGCCGCCGGCTCCCGGAGCCGCGGTTCCGGACGCACCGGGCGCCGCCCGCCCACCCCGGGCCGCACTTCGCCACCACCGCGCACGGGCCCGATCTCTACCGGGCCGCCCAGCAGGCCGTGCGCTACATGATCGACCACCTCACCGCCGAGCGCGGGCTGTCGCGGGAAGAGGCCTACGCGCTGTGCAGCGTGGCCGTCGACCTCCGCATCAGCGAGATCGTGGACGCTCCCAACTGGATCGTGTCGGCCTTCCTGCCCGAGGGCGTGTTCACCTGAACCCCGAGGAGGATCCATGCATATCGGCGCCTGCATCTTCGCCACCGAGTACGCCATCCGCATCGACGAGCTGGCGCGGGCTCTGGAGGAGCGCGGCTTCGAGTCGCTGTGGGTGCCCGAGCACACCCACATCCCGACCAGTCGCCGGAGCCCCTTCGCCGGGGGCCAGGAGCTGCCGGAGGAGTACAAGCACACGCACGACCCGTTCGTCTCGCTGATGCTGGCCGCCGCCGTCACCCGCAGGCTCCGCATCGGCACCGGCATCTGCCTGATCATCGAGCGCGACACGATCACGACGGCCAAGGCGGTGGCCAGCCTGGACCTGCTGTCCGACGGCCGCTTCGACTTCGGGATCGGCGCCGGCTGGAACCGCGAGGAGATGGAGCACCACGGCACCGACTTCAAGACGCGCTTCCAGCGCCTGGAGGAGCAGGTGCGGGCCATGAAGGCCCTGTGGACCAGGGAGGTGGCGGAGTTCCGCGGCCGGTTCGTGACCTTCGAGCCGTCATGGTGCTGGCCCAAGCCGGCCCAGAAGCCGCACCCGCCCGTCCACATCGGGGGCGAGGGGCCGCACACGCTGCGCCGGGTGGTGGAGCTGGCCGACGGCTGGTTCCCGCGCGCCCGGGCCGGCGAACGCCTCTTCGCCGGGCTCGAGGAGCTCGAGCAGCTGGCCGCCCGCGCCGGCCGGGACATGAAGACCATCCAGACCTCGGTCTTCGGCACCACGGGCGACCCCGCCTCGATGGACCGCTACCGGGCCGCCGGCTTCACGCGGGCCATCATCCGCCTGCCCTCGGAGCCGCGCGACAAGGTCCTGCCGCTGCTCGACCGGTACGCCACGCTGATCCGGTGAGCGATCCGCCGGCGGCCTGGGCGCTCGATCTGCTCCGCGAGGGACGGGTCGGGCGCCTGGCCACCGCCGACGCCGGCGGCCGGCCCCTGGTGGTGCCGGTCTGCTATGCCGTGGCCGCCGACGGGCGGCACCTCTACTCGGCCGTGGACGCCAAGCCCAAGCGCACGCGGTCGCTGCGCCGCCTGCGCAACATCGCCGAGAACCCGCGGGCCGCGCTGGTGGTGGACGTCTACGACGAGGACTGGCGGCGGCTGCGCTGGGTGCTGGTGGAGGGCCGGGCCGACGTGCTCGAGGCGGGCGCGGAGTTCGGACACGCCGTGGACCTGCTGCGGGCCAAATATCCGCAGTACGCGGCGCTGGGCCTGGACCGGGAGTCGGGCACGCTCATCCGGCTGGCGGTGGAGCGCCTGCAGGCCTGGCGCTTCGCCGACGTTGACACCCGCTGAGCCGGAGCCTATGCTGCCGGTAACTCGCCGGGAGCCAGGAGGCGCCCATGAAGGGGATCGCGCTCGCCCTCGTGGCGACGCTGGCGCTCGCCGCCGCGCCGGCCCTGGCCGGCGACTGCGGCGACGGGTTCGGCGGCCCCGACCATCAGGCGCTGCCGGCCACGACCGCCACGCCC
>JBBIIW010000340.1:0-3988 GCA_037446305.1 Candidatus Rokuibacteriota bacterium | reverse complement strand
CGGGCGGCGATGTCGGTGGCGACCAGGGTGGGTGCGCTGCCGTCGGCGAACGCCGCGAGGTTGCGGTTGCGGGCGTTCTGCGCGAGGTTGCCGTGCAGCTCGACCGCCGGGACGCCGGCCGCGACGCCACCGGGCCCCGGGCCGTCCGCCCCGCTGGCTGCCCGGCGGGCGCCGGCGCCTCGGACTCCGTCAGCTCGATCAGGAGCGGCTCCCCCCGCCGGACGGCGACCTCCGACGCCGGGGGGCTGACCAGGATGGCGGCGGCGAAGAGGCCCAGGTGGACCGCCAGCGAGACCACGATCCCAACCGGCGGCCGGCGGCCGATCGCCCGCAGGCGTGCGAGGAGCATGCCGCCGAGAATTATAGCCCCCGGCCGCTCACACCTCGCGGTCCACCGCCTGCGCCACCCGGCGGACCCGGCTCATGAGGGTGGCGAACCGCTCCGGCTTGAGCGACTGTGGACCGTCGGAGAGCGCCTCGGCCGGCCGGGGATGGACCTCGATCAGCAGCCCGTCGGCCCCGGCCGCGACCCCGGCCCCGGCCATGGCCTCCACGTACTCCCAGTGACCGGTGCCGTGGCTCGGGTCCACGACGACCGGCAGGTGGGTCAGCCGCTTGAGGACCGGGACCGCGTTGAGGTCCATGGTGAACCGGGTCGCCGTCTCGAACGTCCGGATCCCGCGCTCGCAGAGGATCACGTCGGGATTGCCGCCGCTCAGGATGTACTCCGCCGAGAGCAGCCACTCCTGGATCGACGTCGCCATGCCGCGCTTGAGCAGCACGGGCTTCTTCGCCTCGGCCACCCGCCGCAGGAGCGAGAAGTTCTGGACGTTGCGGGCGCCGATCTGGAGGATGTCGGCGTACTCGGCCACCAGCCCCACCTTGTCGGGCTCCATGACCTCGGTCACCACCGGCAGCCCCGTCTGGCGTCTGGCCTCGGCCAGGTACTCGAGGCCCGTCTCCTCGAGCCCCTGGAAGGCGTAGGGCGAGGTGCGGGGCTTGAAGGCGCCGCCCCGGAGCAGGCTGGCCCCGGCCGCCTTCACCCTGACCGCCACCTCCAGCACCTGCTCGCGCGACTCGACCGAGCAGGGGCCGGCCATCACCACCACCCGCGGCCCGCCGATGACCACCCCGTCGACCCGCACCAGCGTGGGCTCCGGCTTGATCTCGCGGCTGGCGAGCTTGAAGGGCTGCAGGATGCGCTGCACGGCCTCCACGCACTCGAGGTTCTGCAGGGAGACCAGGTCCTCCTTGCCGCGCTCGTCGCCCACGGCGCCGATGACCGTGCGCAGCGCGCCCCGGATCATGTGGGGCGTGTAGCCGAGGTCGCGGATCCGTCGCGCGACCTCCTCGATGTCCTCCTCGCTCGTCCCGGCCTTCAGCACGACGATCATGGTGCGCTCCCTGTGTCTGCACTCGACTCCCGCGGTGACCCTCACGCCCGTTCGAGCGCCGGCTGGCCGGCGCACCCTCCGGGGGAGGGTTCGGGGGGCCGTCCGGGCCCCTCCGAACAAAAAGCCGCGGGGGGTGCCCGCGGCTGGGGAGTCGGTCGCGCGCCGCGGGCCGGTCCGCCCGCGGCGCCCGTCGGTCAGGTCAGGGCGCCAGGGCAGACCCCGGGAAACGCGAAGGGGAAGAAGCCGCGCGCGTACCGGAGGCTGCCCATGAGCGGCGTTACTCTACGCGGGCCTGGCCCCGGCCGTCAAGCCGGGCCTGACGCGGCCGCCCCCGGTGGAACCGGCGCACGATGCGGTCCCGGTAGTAGTAGAGGGGCAGGCAGACGGCGGTGACCAGGGCCAGGAAGAGCAGGGCGTAGATGTACTGGTTGTCGGCGACGTGGGCCCCGAAGTACGAGGAGATCCAGGTGCCGGGCAGGCGGCCGGCCGTGGAGACGATCGCGAACAGCCAGAACGGGATGGGGCTGATCCCGAACAGGTAGGAGACGATGTCCTTGGGGAAGCCGGGAATGAGGTACACGATGAAGCACAGGATCGCCCCCTCGGCCTCCAGGACGAAGTTCAGGCGGCTCCAGTGGTGGTCGCTCAGCCACGGCCGCACGAAGGGCTCCCCCCACTTCCGCCCGATCGCGAAGCACGTGAGCGTCCCGATCGTCAGGCCGACGGTCGAGTAGATCAGGCCCCACAGCGTGCCGAAGAGCGCCCCGCCCACCGGGCCCGTGATCTCGCCCGGAAACGGGGAGACGACGACCTGCAGGGCCTGGATGAGGATGAAGACGACGGGCGCCGCCCAGCCCCACGAGGCCACGGTCTCCTTCAGGAACTGCTTGTCCCGGTAGAGCCGGACGAGGACGTGGATCAGGGGCGCGTCGGTGACGATGAGCCAGATGAGGAGCATCAGCAGGAGGCCGAGCAGGGCGGACAGGACGGCCCACTGCTGGGCGATCGAGAGGCGGGGCCGGAGGCTCGGGGTCATGAGGGCGGTCGGCGCTCGCGCCATGGACACGCCGCCTCGAACGCCGCCGAGGCGGCCAGGACCGTGCGGTCGGCATGGCGCCGGCCGACGATCTGCAGGCCCACCGGTCGGCCGTCCTCGGTGAAGCCGGCCGGCACGCTCGCCGCCGGCTGGCCGGTCAGGTTGAAGGGGTACGTGAACGGCATCCAGCCCAGCACGCCGACGCGCTCGCCGGCCACCTCGCGAGGCGGCCGGCCGCCGGCCGGAAACGGCGGCACGGCCACCGTCGGGGTCAGCAGCAGGTCGAACCGGGCCAGGAAGGCCTGGACCTCGGCCCAGAACGCGTGCACGCGCGCGTGGGCCTGCACGTAGTCGCGGGCGCTCACGCCGGCGCCCCGCTGGATGAACTTCACCAGGGTCGGGTCGCACCGGGAGGCCATCGCCGGCAGCTCGTCCGCCCAGTGCGCGTAGAACTGCGCCGCGATGAGCGTGCCGAACGTCTCCTCCGGGCTCGCCCAGCCCGGATTCACCACCTCCACGTGGCAGCCCAGGCTCTCGAACTCGGCCGCGGCGTTCTCGCAGACCGCCTGCACGGCCGGCTCCACGCGGGCGTAGCCCAGGTCCAGCGCCCAGGCGACGTGCAGCCCCTTCACGGGCTCGTCGCACGCCTCCAGGTACGAGCCGGGCTCCCGCGGCAGCGAGAAGCGGTCGCGGTCGTCGGGCCCCGCCATCACGTCGAGGGCCAGCGCGGCGTCCCGCACCGTCCGGGTGATGGGGCCGGTGCAGCCGACATGCTCCCAGCCCGGGAAGCCGAGCGTCTGGGGCACCCGCCCCCAGGACGGCTTGAAGCCGTAGACGCCGCAGAAGGCCGCCGGGATGCGGAGCGAGCCGCCGCCGTCCGTGCCGATGGCGATCGGCCCCTGTCCGGTGGCGACCGCGGCCGCGCCCCCGCCCGTGGAGCCTCCGGGCGTGAGGGCCGGATTCCAGGGATTGCGGGTCACGCCGAAGAGCGGGCTCTCGGTCACGGCCTTGTGGCCGAACTCGGACGTCGTCGTCTTGCCCACGATGACGGCGCCGGCGGCCCGCAGGCGGGCCACCGCCACCGCGTCCTCCTCCGGCACGGCCTCGGCGAACAGGGGCGAGCCGCCCGTCGTGCGGAGACCGCGCGTGAAGATCACGTCCTTGACGGACACCGGCACGCCGTGCAGCGGCCCCAGCGGCTCGCGCTTGACGACCGCGATCTCGGCCTCGCGCGCGGCCCGGCGGGCGGCCTCGTGGGCGATGAGGGCGAAGGCGTTCAGGCGCGGATTCAGGGCGTCGATGCGGGCCAGGATGGCCTCCATGACCTCGACCGGGGACACGGCCTTCGAGCGGATGAGCGCGGCCAGCTCGACGGCGGGGCGCCAGCACAGCTCGTCGTGGGTCATCGCTGGAGGGTCAGCGCCTCGATTTCACCAGGTCATTGTATCATTCCGCCGGTGGAGGCCGCCCACGCCGCCCGCGCGCGCGGCGCGCTCACCGGCGAGGCCGCGCCGGCGCTGGACCCGGAAACGGTGCGCGGTGTCCTGCGCGCACTGCA
>JBBIIW010000339.1:0-3993 GCA_037446305.1 Candidatus Rokuibacteriota bacterium | reverse complement strand
GCCCACGTCGACGCGATCGAGACCCTGTGCATCAACGACACCACCGCGCGCATGAACGCGCTCCAGGCGGGCGAGGTGCATTTCGTCAACCGGGTCGACAACAAGACCGTGTCGCTGCTCACCCGCTCGGCCGAGCTCGCGGTGACGAGCGTGAGCGGCGGGCGCTTCTACCCGTTCGTCATGATCACCGACCGGGCGCCGCTCGACGACAACAACATCCGCCTGGCGCTCAAGTACGCCTGCGACCGCGAGCGCATGGTGCAGACGATCCTGCTCGGACACGGGTACGCGAGCAACGACCACGCGAGGCGCTTGCGGGCAGCGTTCATCGCGGAGGCAGCAGGCGCGGCGGCGGCCAGGCCAGCACCGCGCGGCCGGCCGGCGCCGGGTCCCGCAGACGCGGCCTCACCGCAGTCGGAGTCCGCGCCGGTACTGTCGGCCACAGAAAGGACAGCGCCGCCATCCCTGCGCCACCCGGCGCACCAGGCGGCCGCAGTGGGGACAGCGTTGATAGGTTCGCCACCCGTACAGGAGGCCGACGCCGACCACGATGGCGAGGCCGACCGTCAGCGGCGACCCCGAGAGGACGGACTCCACGGTGGTCATCATGCTAGCAGCGCGACCGGGGCTGTCAAGGCAGCGTCCCGCCGCCCGCGCCGCCGGCACGGAGCCGGACAGTCGCGCCTCCCGAAGGCTTATAATCGGCGCGGAGGCCCCGTCATGATCTTCCAGCAACTGCACAACGAAGATGCCGGCTGCCTCTCCTATCTGATCGGCTGCGGCGAGGCCGGCCAGGCCGTCGTCGTCGATCCCGGGCGCGACCGGGTGGACGACTACGTGCGGCTGGCTCGCAAGCGCGGCCTCCGGATCACGCACATCGTGGAGACGCACACCCACGCCGATCACATCTCCGGCCACCAGGACCTGGCCGCCGTCACGCAGGCGCCGATCCTGCTGCATGCCGCGGCCCCGGCCGTCTTCGATCACGAGCGCCTGCAGGACGGCGACGAGATCCGTCTCGGCGCCGTCCGCCTGACGGTCCTGCATACCCCGGGGCACACCCCGGACAGCCTGTGCCTGCTGGTCACCGATCACGCCCGCTCGGCGGAGCCCTGGTTCGTCCTCACCGGCGACACCCTCTTCATCGGCGACGTCGGCCGCCCCGACCTCGGCGGGGCGGCCGCCGCCGGGGAGCTCTACGAGAGCCTGCGCGGCACGATCCTCCGCCTGGACGACACCGTGGAGGTGTACCCGGCCCACGGCGCCGGCTCGCTGTGCGGCCGGGCGATGTCGTTCAAGACCGCCTCCACGGTGGGCTTCGAGCGCCGCTTCAACCCCGCCCTGCAGAGCCGGAGCAAGGAGGAGTTCGTGGAGCGGCTCATGGCCGGCCTGCCGCCGAAGCCGCCGTCCTTCCACACCATCGTCAACAAGAACCTGGGGCTGCTGCCGCGCGAGCTGCCGAAGCCGCGGCCTTACAGCGCCCGGGAGACCTGGCAGGCCGTCCAGCAGGGCGCCTGCGTGCTGGACCTCCGCGACCCGGCCAGCCACGGCGAGGGGCACGTCCCCGGCGCCCTGAACGTCTGGATCGAGAGCCCGCAGTTCGCCGACCGGGTGGCGTGGCTGGCGCCCGAGGGCGCGCCGCTGATCCTCCTGCCTCAGGGGCCCTCCGATCTCGACCGGGCCCTGCGCGCGCTGGCCCGGGTGGGCCTGGATAAGGTCGTGGGCGTGCTCGAGCGCGGCATGATCGAGTGGCGGAGCGAGGGGTTGCCCGTCGAGCAGGTGCCGCAGATCACGGTCTACGACCTGGCCGAGTGGCTGGACGAGCGCCGCGACGTCGTCGTCGTCGACGTGCGCGAGCTCTTCGAGTGGCGGGAAGGCCACATCGAGGGGGCCCTCCACCTGCCCATGCTGGAGGCGGCGGCCCGCCGCCACGAGCTGCCGGCGGACCGGCCCAAGGCCGTGCTCTGCGCCGGCGGCCTGCGCTCGAGCACCGTCATCAGCGCGCTCAAGCGTTACGGGATCGGACACTGGTACAACGTGACGGGCGGCATGACGGCCTGGCTCAAGGCCGGCCATCCGGTCACGCGCTGAACCGCTCCACCGCCCGCTGGTCGACGACGAGTCCCAGGCCCGGCGCCTCCGGCAGCACCACCTGCCCGTCGACGACGCTCAGCGGCTCCACGAACAGCCTCTCCCACCAGTCCATGTGTTCGAGCATGAGCGTGGCCGGCGAGGCGGCCAGCACGTGGACCGAGGCCTCCATGAACAGGTGCGAGGCCAGGGGAACGTGGAAGGCCTCGCACAGCGCGGCAGCCTTGAGGAAGCCGGAGATGCCCCCCATGCGCTGCAGGTCGGGCATCAGGATGTCGGCGGCCCGCCGGTCGAGGTGGCGCTTCATGCCGAGCCAGCCGTACTCGGTCTCCCCGGTCGCGATCGGGGTGGCCAGGGCCGCGCACACCCGGGCGTACCCGTCCAGGTCCTCGTAGGGGAGCGGCTCCTCGAGCCAGTAGAGGTCGTAGGCTTCGAGGGCCCGGCCCATCCGGAGCGTCGTCAGCTCGTCCCACCCCTGATTCACGTCGGCCAGGAGCCGCACCGCCGGCCCCAGGGCCTCGCGCACGCGCCGCACCCGATCCAGATCCTCGGCCGGCGTCCGCCCCAGGCGCATCTTCACCGCCCGGTGCCCCGCGGCGACGAAGCGCCGCGCCTCGGCGATCAGCTCGTCCACCGGGGCGTCCAGCCAGAGGCCGGACGAGGCATAGGTGGGCACGCGCTGCCGTGTGCCGCCCAGCAGGCGGAACAGCGGCAGGCCGGCCCGCTGGGCGGCCAGGTCCCAGCACGCCGTGTCGAGCGCGGCCACGGCCATGACCGCCACGCCGGCGTGGCCCAGGAAGTTGATGGCCTGCCAGGCGCGCTCGAACGTGCTTCGCGCCGCCGCCGGATCCTCCCCGTGCCACAGCGGCTGCAGGTCCTCGACCAGGGCCCGCAGGGCGGCGGCCCGCTGCGCGCCGAAGGCGAAGGCGTAGCCGTGGCCGACCGCGCCGGCGTCGGTCTCCATGCGGACGAGCACGGTGTCCACGGTCCGGATGTCGTGCAGGGCGGTCTTGAGGGGACGGGGCAAGGGCAGGCGCAGGGTCCGCGCCTCGATGCGCGTGATCTTCACGGAGCCCCCCGGGGCAGTGCCGGGCGGCGGGGCCGGCCCGCGCCGCCCGGCGGTCAGCGAACGCTCAGCGGTTTCGCAGCGCCTCGTGCACCTTGCCGACCATCCTGGCCGACGGGCTCAGCGTGGGATCGCCCTCGTCGCGCCACTTGGACGGACACACCTCGCTCTGCTTCTTGGACATGTAGAGGTTCGCCTTGAACTTCCGCATCAACTCGTCGATGTTGCGGCCCAGGTTGTAGTAGTTCGTCTCGGCGTTCAGCAGCACGCCCTCGGGGTTGATGATGAACGTCCCCCGGAGCGCCAGCCCCGTGTTCTCGTCGTAGACGCCGAAGAGCCGGGCCACCTTGCCCGTCGGATCGGCCGCCATCGAGTACTTCACACCGGCCAGCTCCTTCTCGTTCTCCTGCCAGGCCTTGTGCACGAACTTGGTGTCGGCGCTGACGGTGACGATGTCGGCGCCCATCCGCTGGAACCGCTCATGCTGCTCTGCCAGAGCAGCGAACTCGGTCGCTCAGACGAAGGTGAAGTCGGCCGGGTAGAAGAACAGGATCGTCCAGCGCTTGCTGGTGAGCTGATCCTGAAGCCGGAACTTGCCGAAGTCCCCCTTGGCCGGCTCGTATGTCTCCAGCTCGAAGTCGGGGACCTTCTGCCCCAGCCTCACGGTCGCGCCCGTCTCCGCCATGTCGGTTCCTCTCCTTCCCTGGAAGGTGCATGAGTCCTCGCCGGCCGCGGTCCCGGCCGGCGAGCGTCGGATCCTCCCGCGGCCGCCGCGCGGCCTCCTGCGGTGCCCCGAGCGCGATTATACCCGCGGCGGCGCGGCTGATTCGGCCCGG